>NZ_JBHYHC010000215.1:0-10588 GCF_042738955.1 Umezawaea sp. NPDC059074 | reverse complement strand
CGCTGCTGATCACCCCCGGTTCGGACCTGTCCTACCTGCTCGGGGTGGGTGGGTCCTCGTTCGAGCGGCTCACCTGCCTGGTGCTGCCGGTCGGCGGCACGCCGGTGCTGGTGGTCCCGAAGCTGGAGGCGCCGGGGTACGCGGGCCTGCCGACCGACGAGCTGGGCGTCGAGGTCGCGACCTGGGTCGACGGCGAGGACCCGTACCGGCTGGTGACGCAGGCGTTGCGCGGCACCAAGCGGACGGCCGTCGCGGACTTCATGCCCGCGCTGCACGCGTTGGGGCTGCGCGCCGCGATCGGCGGCGAGCAGGTGCTCGCCGGGCCGGTCGTGCGCGAGCTGCGGATGCGCAAGGACGCCGTGGAGATCGCGGCGCTGCGCAAGGCGGGCGCGGCGATCGACCGGGTGCACGCCCGTGTCGGCGAGTGGCTGCGCGCGGGCCGCACCGAGGCGGAGGTCGGCGCGGACATCGCCGCCGCCATCGTCGAGGAGGGCCACACGGTGGCCGAGTTCGTGATCGTCGGCTCCGGCCCGAACGGCGCGAGCCCGCACCACGGCCTGTCCGACCGGGTGATCGAGGCCGGTGACGTCGTCGTGGTCGACATCGGCGGCCCGGTCGCCGAGGGCTACTGCTCCGACTCCACCCGCACGTACTCCGTCGGCGAGCCCCGGTTCGACGACGTGCGCGCCACCTACGCCGTCCTCCAGGCCGCGCAGCAGGCGGCTGTGGACGCCGTCCGCCCCGGCGTGACCGCGTCCGAGGTCGACGCCGCCGCGCGCTCGGTCATCGCCGCCGCCGGGTTCGGCGAGTACTTCGTGCACCGCACCGGCCACGGCATCGGCCTGGACGTGCACGAGGAGCCGTACATCGTCGGCGGCAACGACCTGCCGTTGGAGGCGGGCATGGCGTTCAGCGTCGAGCCCGGCATCTACCTGCCCGGCCGGTGGGGCGCCCGCATCGAGGACATCGTCGTCGCCACCGAGACCGGCGTCGAGAGCCTCAACAACCAGTCGCACGACCTGGTGGTGCTGCCCGCGTGACGGCGTTGGAACCCATCGACAGAGCCATCCTGAAGCAGCTCGCGGCCGACGGCCGGTGCAGCTTCACCGACCTGGCCGAGAAGGTCGGGCTGAGCGTGTCGGCCGTGCACCAGCGGGTGAAGCGGCTCGAACAGCGCGGCGTCCTGCTCGGCTACCGCGCCAGGCTCGACGGCGACGAGATCGGCCTGCCCCTCAGCGCGTTCATCTCGATCACCCCGATCGACCCGGCCTCCCCGGACGACTACCCCAAGCGCCTGGAGCACCTGCCGCAGATCGAGGCCTGCTACTCCGTCGCGGGCGACGCGTCGTACGTGCTGCGCGTGCGCGTCGCGTCGCCGGGGGCGCTGGAGGAACTGCTCCGCCAGATCCGCGAGGCCGCGAACGTGTCGACCAGGACGACGGTCGTGCTCTCGACCCCGTACGAGGACCGCCCGCCCGCCGTGTGAGGGGTCAGCCCTTCGCCCACTCCTCGGCCAGCAACTCGTAGGACCGCACGCGGTCGGCGTGGTCGTGGGTGATGGTGGTGATCACGAGTTCGTCGGCCTCGGTGGCGTCGCGCAGGCGGCGGAGTTGGGCGGCCACGGTCTTCGGGGAGCCGACGAACTGGGTGTCGACGCGGTCGGCGACCAAGGCGCGGTCCTCCTCGCTCCACTTGTGGGCGGCGGCCTCCTCCGGGGTGGGAAAGGGGATCGCGCCTTCGGCGCGGCGGATGCTCCGGACCCACAGGCCGTAACCGGTGGCGTGCCTGCGGGCGGTGGCGTCGTCGTCGGCGACGACCACGTCGGCCGACACCGCGACGTACGGCCGTTCCAGTCGGGGTGTCGGCCGGAAGGCTGCGCGGTAGCCCGTCGCGGCGTCGAGGACCGTCGCCGGGCTGACGTGGTAGTTCGCCGCGAAGCGGAGGGCGTTGCGGCCTGCGACGACCGCGCTCTGCCCGCCGCTGCTGCCCAGGACCCACACCTCGACGTCCGCGCCCTCGCCGGGCGTGGCGCGGCCTTCCAGGCCGTCCGCCGTGCGGTACGTGCCCGCGAGCAGCGCGAGGATGTCGTCGACCTGCTCGCCGTAGTCGGGTGACACGGCTCCGGGCTGTTGGAGGAGCGCGAACGTCAGGGCGATCCGCGGTGAGGTCGCGAGCGTGCCCCAGTCGAACCGCTTCGGGATCACCAGCCCGTTGGTGGGCGTCGGGGCGGTCGGTGGCGGCGTCGTGGCCGACCGGATCGTCTGCTTCCCGCTGCGCCCGAGCCCGAGGTCGAGGCGGCCGGGGTGCAGCGCGTCGATCAGGCCGAACTCCTCGACCACGGCCAGCGGCGTGCGGTGGGCGAGTTGGACACCCGCGGACCCGACGCGGATGCGGCTCGTGGCGGCCGCGACCAGGGCGATGGCCACGGGCGGCGACGCGCCCGCGACACCGGGGTTGAGGTGGTGCTCGGCGAACCAGTAGCGCCGGTAGCCGAACCGCTCGGCCTGCCGGGCGAGGTCGACGGTGTGGCGCAGCGCTTCCGCCGCCGTGGAGCCGGAGCTGATCGGCACCAGGTCGAGCACGGACAAGGGGGTGTCGGGCACCGCGGACCTCCGGGTCGGTGGGATGGGATCAGAGGTCGAGGTGCTCGCGCAGCGTCGTGCCCTCGTAGGCCGTGCGGTACGCGCCGCGGTCCTGGAGTTCGGGCACCAGCTTGTCCACGACGTCGTCCAGCGACGACGGCACCAGGTGCGGGCTGAGGTTGAAGCCGTCGACGGCGCGGGTGCGCACGTAGTGCGCCCACTCGTCGGCCACCTGGCCGGCGTGCCGACGAACGACCGCCCGCGCGGCTGCACCTCCAGCACGAGTTCGTGGATCGAGAGGTTCTTGGCGGCGGCCAGGTCCCGCCACCCCTGGATCCGCTCCAGCTTCCCGCTGCGGTGCTCGATGGAGATCGTGCCGCGTGACGGGTCGAGTTCGTCCTCGGTCGGCTCGATGTCCGGCAGCGGGCCGTGGGGGTCGTACGCCGACAGGTCCGTGCCCCAGTACTGCTCCAGGAACGCCAGGGCGCGCTGCGGGGTCATCTGCTCGCGCCGCACCCACTCGGCACGGTCGCGCGCCTCGGCGGGCGTGTCGCCGAGGACGACCGACGCGCCGGGCAGGATGCGCAGCGAGTCGGCCGACCGGCCGTAACCCGCGAGCCGTTTCCTCAGGTCCTGGGCGTAGGCCAAGGCCTTGTCGTAGTCGACGTTCGCGGAGAAGACGACGTCGGCGTGCCGGGCCGCGAGGTCACGGCCGCCGGGGGAGTCGCCCGCCTGGAACAGCACGGGATGGCCTTGACGGCTGCGGGGCGTGGTCGGGGTGGCGGTGAGGTCGACCAGGTCGGTGCGCCGCTCGACCGTCGCGATCGAGCCGGGACGCGCCCAGGTCGCCTCCGCGTCATCCGCCCACGAGTCCCAGATCGCCTTGGCCGCCACCACGAACTCGTTCGCCCGCTCGTAACGACGCTCGTGCTCCAGCCAGCCGCCACGCCGGAAGTTCGCCCCCGTCCAAGCGTTGTCGGTGGTGACGATGTTCCACCCCGCCCGTCCCTCGGACAGCAGGTCCAAAGTGGACAACCGGCGGGCGAGGTCGGCGGGGAAGTTGTAGGTGGTGTTCTGCGTCGCCACCAGGCCGATCCGCTCGGTCGCGGCGGCCAGCGCCGACAACTGGGTGATGGCGTCCGGCCTGCCCGCGACGTCCAGTGCGTAGACGCTGCCCCGGTTCTCCCGGACGCGCAGCCCCTCACCGAGGAAGAACGCGTCGAACAGGCCGCGTTCGAGCGTGCGCGCCACCGAGACGTAGGTGTCGAACTCGGTGTGCTCCGCGTTCGACGGGTCGGCCCACAGGTAGTGCGAGCCCACGCCCGTGTAGAAGACCCCGAGGTGCACCTTGGCGTTCGGGTCGTACTCGTCGCTCATGGTCCGTTCCTCAGCTGCTCGTGGCGAAGCGGTTGGCGGGACGTGGCAGGCCCAGTGCCGAGCGCAGGGTCCCGCCCGGTCGGCGGGCGAACTCGGGCAGGACCCGGTCGACCAGCACGGGCAGGTCCACGGCGAGCACCGCGGGGTGCAGGCGGACGCCGTCGACCGCGAGGCTTCGCAGCAGCCGGACCAGGTCCGCCGCCGATCCGCTGTGGCGCAACCGATCCGTGGTCGGCCAAGGTGCCACAGTGGACAGTCGTGATTCGTCGAGCGCCACCTCGACCTCCGCGAACACCAGCGGAGCACCGGCCGCACGAGCACGTGCCGCCCGCTCGTGGACCTCGTCGACGTCACCGCCCCCGACGAGCACGACGTCCACGTGCTCGGCGACGTCGAGCGAGTCGGCGGCGAACACCACCACCTGGCCCTGGGGCGGCCGCGGGGTGATCAGCGGCCCCTTCACCGAGAACGACGCGCCCTCGAAGTCCACGTGGTGCACCTTGTCCGGGTCCAGGTACCGCCCGGTCGGCACGTCCTTGACCACGGCGTCGTCCTCCCAGGAGTCCCACAGCCGCCGCACGACCTCGATCACGTCGACGACCTCCTGCCGCGGGTCCGCCAGCGGTGCCGCGCCGATGGTCCGCCGAGCGGCGACGTCGTTGGCCGCCCCGACGATCCACCCCGCGCGGCCCTGGGACACGTGGTCCAGGCTCGCCAACTGCGCGGCGAGGTGGAACGGCTCGGTCGTGGTCGCGTGCGCGGTCGGGACCAGCCCGATCCGACCGGTCAGCGGCGCGGAGTATGCGGCCCGCGCGACTGCGTCCAACCGCCCGCCCGCGCTCGGTGGCAGCGGTGAGTCCTCGTACGTCACCAGCGTGAACCCGCCCGCCTCGGCGCGGGTGACCACGTCGCGGAGGGCGCGGGGACCGAGGACCTCGGCCGGGGACCGCCCGGAGAAGCGCCACGCCGCGGGGTGCGCGCCGTCGCCGTCCACTTCGAGCGCGAGGTGCGGGGAGAACTCGACCGTCATGCCTCCGATCGCACCCGCTGGGGGAGGCGCGGCGCAACGGTGATCACATCGTGGAAGGGGGTGCTTCCGGTGCCCCGGTGGAGGAAGATGCCCCGACCAGGTCCGGGTAGTCCTCCAGATCGATGCGGGTGGCGAAGCGGTCCGTCATCCACAGCATCGACCGCAGCAGCGGGCCCGTGCGGAACAGCTGGTTGCGCGCCCGGATGCCCGCACGGGTGCGGGGCGCGAGGAACGGGCCCGCGTTGCCGCTCTTGGACACCTTGGCGTACGGGCGGAACTTCTCCTCGTACCGGGCGAACGCCTCCCGGTGGTCGCCGTTCGCCGCCGCCAGCTCGCCCGCCAGGACGTACGCGCCGACCACCGCCAGCCCGGTGCCGAACCCGCCCAACGTGTTGCCGTACGCCGAATCGCCCAGCAGCACGACCCGGCCGCGCGAGTAGTGCTCCACCTCGACGCGGCTGATCGAGTCGAGGTACACGTCGTGCACCCCCGCCAGCACCTCGGGAATCCGCCACCCGCCACCCCGGTAAGCGTTGAGCAGCAACGACTTCTGCTCCTCCGCCGAGTACCGGTCGTAGGTCAGCGGCTCGGACGCGAACACGAAGAACGCCGTCGCCTTCGGCCCGCCGACCGCCACCATCCGGCCGGGTTCGTTGTACATCACCGCGTCGCCCGTCGGGCCGTCCAACGACGCCAGCGCGTAGTAGTGGCCGAGGTGCCGGACGTGGTCGGACTCCGGCCCGAACACCAGCCGCCGGACGGTCGAGTGGATCCCGTCCGCGCCCACGACGAGGTCGAACGTCCGGGGCGCGCCGCGGTCGAACGTGACGTGCACGCCGTCGCCGGTGTCGGTCAACGACGTGACGCTGTCGCCGAACACGTACTCGCAGCCACGGGTGCGCGCGTGCAGGATCTCGGCCAGGTCGCCGCGGTGGATCTCCAGCTCACCGCCGGTGAACTCGCCGGGGATGACCGTGAGGGCCTTGCCGGACGCGTCGACGACGGTCTGGTCGTGGCCGCCGGTCTGCCGCCGCCGCACCTCGTCGAGGATCCCCATGCGCTCCAGCACGGTGAGGTGGGTCGTGCCCTTGAAGTCGACGGCCTGGCCGCCGGGCCGTGGACCGGGCGCCTTCTCCACGACGGTGACGGTGCAGCCCGCGCGGTCCAGCCAGTAGGCGAGCGCGGGGCCCGCGATGCTCGCGCCGGAGATGAGGACGGTGGTGTTCTTCATGTCCGCCAGCGTGTCCGGCGGCGCTGACAGGTCGTCGGCGGAACGCTGACAGTCAGCCGTCCACCGCTGTCAGCGCCTCGTCGCGGGACAGCGCCGCACCGCGCGCGAACGCCGCCGCGAACCCGTCCGACCCGAGCGCGTCCGACGCGGCACGCGCGATCCGGGCCACGTCCGGGTCGCCGGCCACGGTCGTGCCGCGCACCGCCACCGCCGCGCCGAGCAGCAGCGCCGCCCGGTCCGCCGCCCCGGCCAGCAGCGCCGCGTCGGCCTGCCCCTCGACCGCCGCCGCGAGGTCGGCCAACGGGGACGTCCTGGCGACCGCCCACGCCTTGCCGAGCAGGTCGACCGACCCCGTCAGGCGGCCGAGCGCCGTGAGCACCGGAGCCTCACCACCGGGGACCGCGACGGCGAGCGCCGCGTCGAGCAGCCGTCGAGCCTCGGGGACGTCACCGCGCAGCCGGGCGACCTCGCCGAGCCCGAGCAGGATCGGCGCGGGCGTGTCCGGGTGTCCGGCCTCGACGCTCAACGCCGCCGCCAGCCGGTAGTCGGCCGTCGCCGCGTCGAACCCGCCCTGCCGCACCAGGCACGCGGCCCGGCGGCACAGCACGTCCACTCGTTCCTCGGGCGCTCCGAGCTGGCCCAACGTCGGCAGGGCCTCGTTCCACAGCTCGTGCGCGCGAGCCCACTCGCCCCGCCACGAGGCGACCTGCGCGAGCCAGTCCAGCGCCTGCGCCGTGCCCCACCGCTCGCCCAGCGCGCGGAACCGCGCGAGCACCGCGAGCAGGTCCCGTTCGCCCTCGGCGGGCCTGCCGTGCAGCACCCGCACCAGCGCGACGCTCAACCCGCCCAGCGCGGCGTTCCACGGGTCCGCGCCCAGCGGCGGCTCGTCCTCCGGAGTCGGACCCCACGGGCCGACCGCCATGCCCCACCGCGCCACGCCGAACGGGTACCGCAGCTCCCAGTCGAGGCCGCTGATGATCTCCTTCGCCCTGGTCCAGTGCTCGGGGGCCGCCCGTGGCACGGCGTGCACCACGCAGCTCACGTACTCCTCCTCCAGGCCCGCGGGCACGTCGGTGAGCAGCGCGGTGGCGGCCTCACCCGCCTGGCTGCTCCGGCCGGTGAGCCACCAGTACGCCGACAGCGTCGCGACCAGCCGGTACGCGGTCTCCCGGTCCTCCCGCGCGGACCAGCGCAGCGCCGCCATCAGGTTGCCGTGCTCGGCCGACAGCCGCGCCAGCCACGTGAGCTGGTCGGGGCCGCGCAGGTGCGGGTCGGCGCGCCGGGCCAGGTCGAGGTGGTAGCGGGCGTGGTCGCGGCGCACGGCGGCGGCGTCGGCGAGCCGGTCCGCGCAGAACAGCCGGATCGTGTCGAGCATCCGGTAGCGCTCGCCGTCGGTCTCCACGAAGGACTTGTCCACCAGGTCGGCCAGCACGTCCTCGCCGCCGCACACCGCCTCGACCGCCGCGAGCGGGGCCCCGTCGGTGAACACCGAGAACCGCGCCGCCAGCTCCCGTTCCTCGGGCCCCAGCAGGTCCCAGCTCCACTCGACGACGGCGGTCAACGTCCGGTGCCGGGCCGCCGCCGTGCGGTCACCCCGCGACAGCAGCCGGAACCGCCCGTCCTCGGCCAGCCGCGCGGCGATCTCCGCCACGGTGAACTGCCGCAACCGCGCGGCGGCCAACTCGATGGCCAGCGGCAACCCGTCGAGCGCCGCGCAGAGCGCGACGACGTGCTCCCGGTCGACGGTGAAACCGGGCCGCACGGCCGTCGCGCGGTCGACGAACAATCGCACGGCCGGATAGGCGAGGGCGTCGGGGGCGTCCGGCGGGGCGGTGTCCAACGGTGCCAGCGGCAGCAACGTCTCCCCGGTCAGCCCCAACGGCTCCCGGCTGGTCGCGAGCACGGCCAGGTCCGGGCACTCGGCCAGCAACGTCCGGGTCAGCGCCGCCACCGCGTCGACCACGTGCTCGCAGTTGTCCAGCACCAGCAGGTCCTCCGCCAACCCCGCCACCAGCGCCCGCACCGGCGAGTCGCCCCCGCGCAGCCCGAGCGCCCCGAGCACCGCCCACGGCACCTGGTCGCCGTCGGTGAGCGGGGCCAGGTCGACGAAGCACGCCTCCCGTCCCCGTGCCAACACCGACTCCACCGCCAGCCGCGTCTTCCCGATCCCACCCGGCCCGGTGATCGTGACCAGCCGCGCGTCCGCCACCTCGACCAACCGCGCCAACTCCCGCTCGCGCCCGGTGAAACTGGTCAGCTGAGCGGGCACCCCACGCCGTGACGGCCGCTCGGCCCGCAGGATCTCCAGGTGCGCCGCCGCCAGTTCGGGCGACGGATCCGCCCCCAGCTCGTCCGCCAACACCCGCCGCGCTGCCTCGAACTCCGCCAACGCCTCCCCACGCCGTCCAGCCGCCTCCAACGCCCGCAACAGCCGAACCCGCAACCGCTCCCGCAACGGATGCTTCTCCACCAACGCCCGCAACTCCCCGACCGAACTCCCCCCAGCCTCGGCCAAGTCCTCTTGGGCGGCCAGCCGCACCTCCTCCAACCGCGCCACCAACGCCCGCTCGTGCGGCAGATCCACCAACGCGGGCCCCCGCCACAACCCCAGGGCCTCCCGCAACACGACAACGGCCTCCGCACGCCCCCCACGTTCCAGCAGCCGCCGCCCCTCCGCGGCCAACCGCTCGAACCGGTGCACGTCAACGTCCTCCGGCTCCACGACCAGCCGGTACCCACCACCGTCGAACTCGATCAGCCCAGGCAACACCCGCCGCAACCGCGACACCTGCGCCTGCACGGCGTTGGCCGCCCCAACAGGCGGCTCCTCCCCGTACTGCCCGTCAACCAACCGCTCGACCCCGACCACCCGCCCGACGTCGAGCAACAACATCACCAACAACGCCCGCGGCCGCGGCCCACCAACGTGCACCACCTCACCCGAGGCGCCCCGCACCTCCACCGGCCCAAGCACACCGAATCGCACCCGGTCAGCCTGGCACACGCGGTTCCTGTCGAAATGACAAGAGGGTAGGGTCGGCCCGTGAGCACGACTCGTCGAGCGCGGCAGAAGGTGACCGTCACCGCGGACCTGGTGATCCTGACCATCCGGGACGGTGAGCTGTCCGTCCTGCTGGTGGAGCGCGCGAACGACCCGTTCGCGGGGGAGTTGGCGCTGCCGGGCGGCTTCCTGCGCGGTCGGGAGAGCCTGCTCGACACCGCCCGCCGGGAGTTGGCGGAGGAGACCGGGCTGGACCCCTCGACGTTCCACCTGGACCAGGTCGGCGTGTACTCCGCGCCGGACCGCGACCCGCGCGATCCGCGGGTCATCACCTGCGCCTACCTGGCCATCGCGCCCGACCTGCCGATGCCCACCGCGGGCTCGGACGCCAGGGCCGCGAGGTGGTCGTCGGTCGCCGACGCGCTGCGGACCGGGTTGGCGTTCGACCACGACGGGATCCTCCGCGACGCGGTCGACCTCGCGCGGGTCGAGGTCCAGTTCACGACCGTGGCCACGGCGTTCTGCGACGCGGAGTTCACCATCGGTGACCTGCGGGCGGTGTACGAGGTGGTCTGGGGCGTCGAGCTGGACAAGCCCAACTTCCACCGCAAGGTCACCGACGCCGCCGGGTTCATCGAGCCCACGGGCGGCAAGCGGCCGACCCCCAACGGCCGACCCGCGGCCCTCTACCGCGCGGGGCCCGCGGACTCGCTGTCGCCGCCGATGATGCGGCCCCGCTCGTCCTGACTTCTTGTGCCTGTGACAATTGGCTTCACCGAGCGAAGTTCCTCGAAGTTCGGTCTTGTTGTCAGTCTGACATTAATCTAGTCTGAGGGCATGGTCGACGAAGGCGGGGCACGTGCTCGGGTCGTCCGGTCGCGCGAGGGCTACGGCGTCGGCCGGGTCGAGCGCAGGATCGCCGGGTGCAGCAGCGTGGTGGGGCCCCGGCGGTACAGGGTCGCCGGTCGTCCCGCCTGCTGCGGCGCGCGGACGCCCGTCGGGACCAGGAAGCCCTCGACGCCGATGATCTTGCGGTGGAAGTTGCGCGGGTCGAGCTCCTCGTCCCACACGGTCTCGTACACCTGGCGCAGGTCCGTCATCGTGAACTCCGGACCGCAGAACGCGGCCGCCAGCGTCGTGTACTCCAGCTTGCCGCGCGCCCGCTCGACGGCGTCGGTGATGATCCTCCGGTGGTCGAACGCCACCTCGACCCGCTTGCGCAGCACCTTGTCCACCGGGACCCAGGTGGCCGCGGGGGGGGGGGCGCCCCCGCGGGGGGGGGGGCGGGACGGGCCGCAATGCCCGGAAGACCCCCTGGGCCCACGCCCGCCGGGGGGGCGGGGCGGGGGGGCGGGTGGGGGGCGCGA
>NZ_JBHYHC010000214.1:0-10691 GCF_042738955.1 Umezawaea sp. NPDC059074 | reverse complement strand
CCCACTTCTTCGGCAGCGTCAGTTGTTTAATCGAGACAGGGCTCACGGGCACGGGGTGTTCCGCCGCGACCCGCCACCAGCGGCGGGACGCGAGCGCGGCCAGCGCCGCGCCCGCCGCGTTGAGCAGCACGTCGTCCACGGAGGACACCCGGTCCAGCCGCAGGACGTACTGCGCGGTCTCGATGAGGATCGAGCAGGCCGCCCCGAGCGCGAAGACCCGCACGACGGACGTCAACGCGGTAAACCGCATCGGGGCGAAGAAGCCGAGCGCCGCGAAGATCAGCAGGTTGGCGACGATCCCGAGCGGCCCCATCGTGATCAGGTCCCGCAGCGGCACCAGGCTCAGCCGCCCGTCCACGAGACCGGCGTTCTCCCCCGGCATCAGGGTCATCCACACGAGCGGCACGGTCCCGTGCACCATGCCCACCTCGGCCAGCGACGTCCGCCACGCCGCCGCGAACCCGACGGCCCGCCGCCACCACGCCAGCGCCCACACCACCAGCAGCGACAACGGCACCGTGAGCAGCGTGACCAGCACGACGCCGTTCTCCGTGGTGAGGCAGCCCTGCCACTCCAAGGCGAAGCAGCGCGGAGCGGCCATCAGCAGCGGCCGCCGCAGGACGACCAGCGCTCCCACCACCGCGAGGACCACCACCCCGAACAGCAGGGTCCGGCGCAACGGCGACGCGTCGTGGTTCATGCCCGCAGTCAAGACGAACGGCCGTTGCGAGGTCGTATGCGGTTTTCGATACGCCGGCGATACGCGCTACTCGCCGAGGACGCCGCTGACGTAGAGCAGACCGGCCATGCGCAGGTCGTCGTCCTCGATCGGCGGGAGGCCGTGGGCGGCGAGCAGGTCCCGGACGCTGGAGCCGGTCAGCGTCCAGCCGAGGCCGCTCAGGTAGGGGCCGGCCTCGTTGCGCTCGCCGAAGTAGCGCAGCGTCGCCATGTCGGTGTCGAACCCCTGCTCGCGCCAGCGCTCGGACGTGCGGTCCAGGCTCGCCCTCGTCCTGTCCTCGTCGCCCGGCCGCGGGTTCGGCCTGCTCTCGGTGGCCACCCGGCTGCCGGGCGCGCTGAGGTCGGTCACGGTGTCCAGCAGGCGGTCCTGCGCCTCGGGCGGCAGGTAGCCCAGCAGGCCTTCGGCGCTCCACGCGGTCGGCAGGGCCCGGTCGAACCCGGCGGCCCGCAGCGCGGCGGGCCAGTCGTCGCGCAGGTCGACCGCGACCGCCCGGCGGTCCGCCGTGGGTTCGGCGCCCAAGTCGGCCAGCGCGCGGGTCTTGAACTCGACGACCCCCGGTTGATCGACCTCGTACACCACCGTCCCGGACGGCCAAGGCAGGCGGTACGCGCGGGAATCCAGGCCGGAGGCCAGGATCACGACCTGGGCGACGCCCGCGCGGGTCGCGGCGAGGAAGAAGTCGTCGTAGAACCTGGTCCGCACCTTGGCCCCGTCGACCGCCGTCCGCCCGACCAGCTCGTCGGGGTCGGTCTCACCGGTGGCCAGCCGGGTGAGCAGGTCGATGCCGACCGCCCGGACGAGCGGCTCGGCGAACGGGTCGTCGATGAGCCTGGGCTCCGAGCGGGACGCTATCGCCCTGGCCGCGGCGGCGGCCGTGGCGGTCGCGCCGACACCGGACGCCAAGTCCCAGGTGTCACCGTCGTGCCGGGTGGAACCCATGTCCTGCCTCGGTTTCCTCGTGTGGTGAAGGCCGCCGGTCATGCTAGCGAGCCGCCCGCGCCTACCAGGGCAGCTCCCCGTTCTCGTCCTGGAAGGTGCCCGTCGGCCCGTCCACGCCGAGGGTGGCCAGCCGCACGACCGCCTCGGCGCTCTCAGCGGGCGACCGCCCGACGCCGAAGGCCGCGGTCATGTCGGTGGCGGTGGTGCCGGGCTCCAGCGCGTTGAACTTGATGCCCGGCTGGGACTTGGCGTACTGGACCGTCAGCATCGTGGCCGCCGCCTTGGACGCGGAGTAGAGCGCGAGCGGCAGTCCGAACTCCGGCCGCTCGGGGTTGGTCACCGCCCAGAACGACCCGGCGCTGCTCGACACCGTGACCACCGTGGGGTTGGCCGACCTGCGCAGCAGGGGAAGCGCCGCCTCCGTGACGCGCACGATCCCCACCGCGTTGGTGTCGAACACCCGCAGGGCCTCGGGACCGCCGACCGGTCCGTCGCCGAGCACGCCCGCGTTGTGCACCAGGACGTCCAGCAGTCCCTCGTCCGCCTCGATCGCCGCCAGCGCGCTGCTCACCGACTCGTCGTCGGTCACGTCGAGCCGCACGAACCGCGCGCCCAGGTCCGCCGCGGCCTTCTCCCCGCGCTCGACGTCGCGCGCGCCGACGTAGACGACGTGCCCCACCTCCAGGAGCCGCTTGGCGGTCTCGAACCCGATGCCCTTGTTGGCCCCGGTGATCAGCGTGACGGTCATGGTCCACACCCTCCAGGAACATTCCGCATCGATCGATGCAGAATTCGACCGTAGCACGTTCCGCAGCGATCACTGCGGAATGGGCGGCCGCCCTCAGACCAGCGGCCAGCCGCGCAGGGCGGCGTCGACCAACTCCTGGAGGTCGTCGCGGCTCGCCCCGCTCGCGGCCTGCACGGCGAGGCCGTACGACAGCGTGGTGACGTAGCGGGCGAGCAGCGCCGGATCGGCGTCCGCAGGCAGGTCGCCCTCCGCCACCGCCCGCTCGAACCGCTCGCGAATGCCGGAACGACCGTGGTCGCGCCACGCGATCAGCGCGTCGCGGACCTCGTTCCCGGCGTCACTGGTGACCAGCGCGCTCTGGACGCCCAGGCAGCCGTGGGGGTGCTCGGGGCGGGTGGTGGTCCGCACGGTGCCCGCCAGGATCGCGGCGGCGACGCCGAGCGCGGTCGGCTCCTCCAGCGCACGGCCCAGGTACGCGCTCGGGCCCTCGGTGTAGCGCTCCAGGACCTTGCGGAACAGTTCTTCCTTGTTGCCGAAGGTCGCGTACATGCTGGTGGTGGAGATGCCCATCGCCTCGGTCAGCACCGCCAGGCTGGCCCCCTCGTAGCCGTGCTCCCAGAACACCAGCACGGCCCGTTCCAGCGCCTCGTCGGCGTCGAACCCGCGCGGTCTGCCCGCCGGACGGCGCTGCCTGCTCTCCACCCGGCCAGGCTACGCCCTTCCGCAACGATCGCTGCGGAACCCCGCGGATGCGCGGTCCCAAGATCACCTGCACTATCGGGGCATGCGCAGCTCACTGTTCAACCACTCGGAACGGGCCGTCGAGCCCGGCAGCTTCCAGCTCCAGAACGAGCGGATGCTCAAGGTCGACCTCACCGGCAGCGGCGGGTTCTTCTTCGCCAAGCAGGGGTCGATGGTCGCCTACCAGGGCGACGTGGACTTCGCCTACGAGGGCGCGGGCGGGCTCGGCAAGCTGTTCAAGAAGGCCTTCACCGGCGAGGGCATGTCGTTGATGAAGGTGTCGGGCAGCGGCGACGTGTTCCTCGCGCAGGACGCGGACGAGGTGTTCGTGCTCTACCTGGAGAACGAGGGCGTCACCGTCAACGGCAAGAACGTGCTCGCGTTCGACAGCTCGCTCACGTGGGACATCAACCGCACCGAGGGCGCGTCGATGCTCAGCGGCGGCCTGTTCAACACGACGTTCACCGGCACCGGGGCGCTCGCCGTCACCGCGTACGGGACGCCGGTCGTGCTGACCGTGGACGTGCCGACGTTCGTCGACATGCAGTCCGCCGTCCTGTGGTCGACCTCGCTCCAGTCGTCGATCCGCAAGACCGCGAAGCTCGGCGCGGTCATCGGCCGCGGTTCGGGCGAGGCGTACCAGCTCGCGTTGTCGGGTCAGGGGTTCGTCGTCGTGCAGGCGTCCGAAGGGCATCCGGTGCCGACCGCGCAGTGACGACCGCCGGGCGGTCGTTCGACCACGTGGGGGAAGATCTGGCGCATGACGGCGTCGCGGCTCCTGGTTCGGCGGACCGAGCAGTGGTTCGTCCGGCAGGGCGCGCCGACGATGATCGAGGGCTACGGGTTCTTCTCCCACGTGCTGCCGCGGATGCTGCCCACGCTGGCGTTCGTCGCCATTTCCAGCCTGGTGTGGCTGGTGCCACTGGGAGCGGCGGGGTACGGGCGGTGGGTGCTGCTCTCCGTGGTGCTGGCGAGCACGGTCGTGGTGTCGACGGTGCTGTCGCTGTTCGCGCGGCGGATGCCCGTGTTCACCCGCCCGCGCACGATCGCGGTCCTCGTCGGGTACGCCCTGCTGCCGGTCGTGGTGCCGATCCTCCAGGACGCGATCGAGGACACCCCGGACAGCGATCCCGTGCAGCTGGCGCTGTTCTTCGCCGGGGTGTTCGCCGCGACCTGGCTCGCCGTCACCTACGGCCTCGCCGCGCTGCTGAAGGCCGCCGTCCGGCACACGCTGGAAGACTTGCGCACCAGCGTGAACCTGCTCGGCCGGGCGTTGCCGCCGCTGCTGTTCGTCACCCTGTTCCTGTTCTTCACCGGCGAGCTGTGGCAGGCGATGAACCGGCTCGAGTGGCCTCGGCTCAGCCTGATCGTCGCGCTGTTCGTGGCGATCACCGTGCTCGCCGCGGCCGCCCGGCTGCGCGAGGAGATCGGCCGGGTGGAGCACGACCTGAGCCCGCCGGTGCTGGAGGCCGCGTGCCAGGGCACGCCACTGGCCGAAGTGGACCCGAACGAGCCGGTGGAGGCGCGGAAGCTGACCGGCAGGCAACTGCGCAACCTGTTGGTGATGCTGGCGATCCGCCAGCTCTTGCAGGCGGCGGTGGTCGGTCTCGCGCTGTACGCGTTCTTCGTGGTGCTGGGCCTGATCGTGGTGCTGCCGGAGACCGCGGAGCAGTGGATCGGCGGGCCGGTGGCGTACGCGACGTGGCTGCCGGACGTGCCGGTGGCGTTGCTGCGCAACGCGACCCTGTTCGCGGCGTTCGGCAGCATGTACTTCGCGGTGATCTCGATGAGCGACGCCGAGCACCGCAAGCAGTTCTTCGCGCCCGTGGTCGAGCAGGTGGAGCGCACGCTGGCCGTGCGCGCGGTCTACCTGGCCGTGCGGTCACGCCGCTAGGCGATCACGGTGGCGCAGTTCGATTCCTGATCCCCCGCGGTGAGCCGGAGGTGGGTCTCGCCCCACACGCGAACGCCTTCGACGACGGGCAGGACCGTTGTGCCGTAAGGGGTGAGCCGGTAGATCACCCGCGCCGGGACGGGTCCGGTCACCACCCGTTCGACGAGACCGTCGGCCTCCAGTTCCCGCAACTGCTCGGCCAGCACCTTGGGCGTGATCGGTGCGCCCCGGCGGCGCAGGCCCGCGAAGTGGGTCTCGCCGTGGGCGAGCCAGTACAGCAGCGTCAGCTTCCACTTGCCGCCGATCGCGGCGAACGCCGCGGCCATCGGGCAGCCGGGCAGGGGGTTGGGGCGGGAGGGGTTACCTCCAGGTGCCTTCTTGTCCACGACCGCGCTCCGCTCGGATAGTCGGGCCCATGACCTTGCCACACAAGAGATTCCTCGCCGTCGGCCTCTCGGCCCTCCTGCTGATCGCCACCGCCGCGTCGGGCGGTGCACTCGCGGATCCCGCGGCCTCGACCGGCCAACGGGACTTCGACTGGGAGGCCGGCGCGTGGCGCACCTCGGTGCGGGTGCTCGCCGACCCGCTCTCGGACACCCCGGACCAGTGGCTCCAGTTCACCGGCACCAGCGTCGTGCGGCCGCTCTCGGACGGGCGGGCGAACGTCGTGGAACTCGCGGTGTCGGGGGCGAGCGGGCGCATCGACGGCCTCAACCTGCGGCTGTACGAGCCGCAGGCGACGCAGTGGAGCCTGACCTTCGTCAGCTTCCGCGACGGCCTGCTCACCCCGGCGGTGTTCGGTGGGTTCCACGACGGCGTGGGCGAGTTCTTCGGCGACGACCAGCTGGGCGGCCGCCCGATCAAGGTCCGGTTCCTCGTCCACCGCCAGGGTCCGGACACGGCGAGGTTCGAGCAGGCGTTCTCGGCCGACGGCGGGACGACGTGGGAGACGAACTGGATCGCCATGGACCGCCGGACCCGCTGACGGCTCAGGCGCTCGCCACGCGGAGGTGGCCGTCCACCGCGTGGCGGGCGGCCGTCCTCGCCGCGTCGATGACGGCCCTGTCCTGCGACAACCGGCCGGACGCCAACGCCCCGTCGATCAGGAGCCCGATGTGCGCGGCCAGCGCGGCCGGGTCGGGCGCGTCCGTCGCCCGGCTGAGGTCGAGGAGCCAGGCCTGGCGGCGGACGGTGTGGGCGACCGTGGCCTCGGCCGCCCGCGAGCCCGCCGCGGCCTCCACGGCGGCGCTGATGAACGGACACCCGAAGAAGCCGTGCCGGTCGAACGAGCTCTCCAGCGCGTCGAACAGTCCGACGAGCTGGTCGGCGGGACTGCTGCCCGCCCGCTCGGCGGCGTCGCGCAACTGCCCCATCCAGGACTCGTCGGTGCGGCGCAGGTACGCCGACACCAGGTCGTCCTTGGTCGGGAAGTGCGCGTACAGCGTCGACTTGGCGACGCCCGACTCGGCGATCACCCGGTCCATGCCCACGCCCCGCAGCCCGTCCCGGTGGAACAGCTCCGCGGCGGTGTCGAGGATCTTCCGCTCGGTGTTGGTCTTGCGCACGCGCGTCGCCATGTCGGACAGACTAGTCCGTCCGATTACCGGCCGACGTCGACGACGACCTTGCCGTCGGCGGTGCCCTCCCCCACCAGGCGCAGCGCGTCGGCGACGGTGTCGAGGGAGAACCACCTCGGGTCCACCCTCGGGGTCAGGTCGCCCGCGTCGACCAGCCTCGCGACCTCGCCCAGGATCTCGCCGTGGTGCTCGCCGCCGCGGCCGGTCAGCAGCGGCAGCAGGGTGAACACCCCGGAGTACGTGGCGCCGCGGAAGGACAGGGGCGCGATGCTGTGCGTCCCCCAGCCCAGCGAACTGACGACGTGGCCGGTGTAGACGCGGGCGGCCTGGAACGAGGCGTCGAGCACCGCGCCACCGGCGGTGTCGTACACGATGTCGAACCCCTCGCCGCCGGTGTGCTCGGCCACGTACTCCTCGACCGTCGTGGAACGCGGGTCGATGTGCGTGGCCCCGAGCGCCTCGACCACGCCGGCGCGCAGCGGTGAGGCGGTCGCGTACACCCGCGCTCCGTGGGCCCGTGCGATCTGGATCGCCGCCTGCCCGACGCCACCCGCCCCGCCGTGCACGAGCACCTTCTGCCCCGCGCGCACCCGCGCCCGGTCGACCAGACCCTCCCAGGCCGTGATGGTGATCAGCGGCAGCACGGCGGCCTGGCGCAGGTCCACCCGGCTCGGCACGCGGGCCAGCAGTCCCGCGTCCACGGCGAGGTGCTCGGCCAGCGTGCCCTGCCGCCCGCCGACCCCGCCGACGAGCCCGAACACCTCGTCGCCGGGCGCGAAGCCCTCCACGCCGGACCCCACGGCCTCGACCACGCCCGCGACGTCGAGGCCGAGCACGGCGGGTGGCTCGACCCTGGCGTGCGCTGCCTGACCGGCCTGGATCTTGACGTCCAGCGGGTTCAGCCCGCTCGCCACGACCCGGACGAGCACCTGCCCCGCCGTGGGCACGGGCCGGTCGACCTCCCGGAGCGCCAACGGCTTCCCGAACTCCTCAAGCACGGCCGCACGCATGGGTCCACCTCTCCAACCGTTCCGCGGCGCTCCCGTCGAGCGCCCTTAATCGAACAGACTAGTCCGTACGATTAAGGGCGCGAACTGTGATCCCGCTTTCACGAGGGGCGGTGCCGCTACGAGGGCGGCGGGCAGGCGATCGCGTCGAGGGCGGCCGTCAGCCGGGACACGAGCGTCTCGGTGGTCTCGGCCTGCAGCGACCGGTTGCCGAGCACGTTGCGCATGAGCTGCACGCCCGCGCAGACGGAGATCAGCAGCGCGGCGCGCGCCACCGGCTCGTCGCCCGGCAGCTCGTCGGCCAACTGCCGCTGGAAGTGGGTCTCCAGGTGTCCGCGCATGATCTCGGCGGCCCGCTCGTTCGCCGCCGAGCGCAGGGTCAGCAGCAAGCCCTGGGACTGCGACAGCGGGGCGTCGGTCAGCAACGCCTCCGCGGCCGCGCGGGTGTGACCGGGCGACATCGTCAGCGGGTGCCGGTAGGTCTCCTCCACCGCGAGCCCGAACAGCCGTTCCTTGGACCCGAAGTAGCGGGTGATCAACCGGGGGTCGACGCCCGCCTCGCGGGCGATCTCGCGGGTGCCCGCCGCGTCGTACCCGCTGCGCGCGAACACCACCACGGCCGCGTCGAGGATCGCGCGCTGGGTCGCCTCGGCGTCCCGCGAGCGCTTCGCGACCGCCGCGGCAGGTGCTCGTGTCGTCGGCTTGGTCGCCACGGCCGAAGTGTACGACGGGTCACGCCACTGGCAATGTCCTCACCTGAGGACTACCGTTGTCCTCAGGTGAGGACACGAGGTCCTCCACGACCACCCGAGGACCTGCCGACATGTCCATCCCCCAACGCCACCTCGGTCCCGACCGCCTCGAGGTCGGAGCGATCGGCTACGGCGCCATGAGCTTCGCCGCCCCCTACGGCCAGGGCGAGTTCGACGCGGACGCCGCCGCCCGCGCGATCCTGGACCACGCGTCGCGACTCGGCGTGACCATGCTCGACACCGCCGACGGCTACGGCCCCAGCGAGGAGGTGCTCGGCCGCGCGCTCGTGGGCCGCCGGGACGACTTCGTCGTGGCGACCAAGTTCGGCATCGTCTCCGCGCCCTTCGGCGGCGCGGAGGCCCGCATCGACGGCACCCCCGCCTACGCCCGCGAAAGGCTGGAGCGGTCGCTGACCAGACTCGGCACGGACCACGTCGACCTGTTCTACCTGCACCGCGTCGACCCCGACGTGCCCATCGAGGAGACCATCGGCGGCATGGCCGACCTCGTGGCCGAGGGCAAGGCCCGCCACCTCGGCCTGTCCGAGGCCGCGCCGGACACGATCCGCCGCGCGGCCGCCGAGCACCCGATCACCGCGCTCCAGACCGAGTGGTCGCTGTGGGAGCGGGGCATCGAGCAGGAGATCCTGCCGCTGACCCGCGAACTCGGCATCAGCGTCGTGCCCTACAGCCCGCTGGGCCGCGGCGTGCTGACCGGAGCCGTGACCGCGCGGGAGGACCTGGCCGAGAACGACCACCGCCGCCACATGCCGAGGTACGCGGAGGGCGCCTTCGAGCGGAACGTCACGACGGTCGACGTCCTGCGCGCCATCGGGACCGAACTGGACGCCACGCCCGGCCAGGTCGCGCTCGCGTGGCTGCTGTCCAGGGCCGAGGACGTCGTGCCCATCCCCGGCACCCGCCGGGTCGAGTTCTTCGAGGAGAACAGCACCGCCGCGAACCTCGTGCTGACCGACGACCACCTCGCCGCGCTGGACAAGATCACCGTCGAGGGCGCCCGCGAGCGCCACACCGCCGTGGGCGCGCGCAACTGGTTCGACGGCGTCACTCCCCCGCGCTGAGCGCGGCGATCCCCCTTACCGGGCAGGCGTTCCGCCGCGGCGGCGCGGAGATCGGCCGGGCTGGTCCGGGTGGTGGGCCAGGGACACCAGGACGATCTCCCGCGCCGCGCGGACCGTGGCCTCGAAGGCGGCCGGGTCGCGGCCGATGCGCTCGGCCCCCGAGCGCATGACGCCGGACAGCAGCTCCACCACGAGTTCCACGTCGTCCACGGCGCGGAACTCACCGCTCGCGACGCCGTCGCGGACGACGTTCTCCACCTCGACCACGATGGCGTGGAACGGGCTGTCCGGCCCCTTCGGCACCTCGGCGACCAGCGGGCCGGAGCCCGGCCGGAACATCAGGCCGAGTGCCTGGTCCGCGGCGGCCTCCAGGACCGCCTCGACGATCTCCCGCATCCGCTCCGCGGCCGGGTCGGACGACCGGGCGGCGATGGCGGCCACGCGCTCCAGTGCGGGTCGGCTCGCCCGCCGGGTCAGCGCCAGGACCAGCGCGCTCTTGTCGGCCGCGTAGTTGTACAGCGTGTTGCGCGCGAGACCCGCCTTGGCCGCGATGTGGCCCATGGTGATGGACTCGTAGTCGCGTTCGAGCAGGAGCCCCCGCATCGCCTCGGCGAGGTCGGCCCACACCATCTCGTGGTGCTCCTCGATGCTGGCTCCCCGGATTCGCGGCACCCGACCATCCTTCCCCACGGGGGCTCGCCCACCGCCGTCAGCCCGCCAGCGCCACGCTCGACAGGTGCGGGTTCTCCTGGTGCGCCGAGGTGAGCTTCACCCGGCTGAAGCGCCAGCCGTCGGCCGTGCGGACGGCCTCGTTGTCGTAGAAGCCGACCACCAGCCAGCGGTTCGGGCCGCCCGCGGCGACCTCGTCCGGGACCCAGTGCTCGGCGCGGACGTGCGCGTGGACCGTCGCGCTGTCGCCGTCGACCCGTACGACATGTCCGGTGATGACGTGGTGCGTCGCGTCGTAGTGCGCGAAGGAGCCCTTGACGACCGCGAGGTAGTCGTCGAGCGGCAGGACCATCGGCGGGATGTCGGCGACGGACGAGAAGTCGAGCGTCAGCGGATCGGTGAAGACCTGGCGCGGCAGCTCGACGTACTCCTTCAGGTCCGCGATGTCGGCGTACTTGCCGAACAGCTCGATGAGATCGGCGCGATCGTCCACGGGAAACCCTCCATCGGTTTTTGCGACAACCTGTCGTAATAGATTACGAC
>NZ_JBHYHC010000213.1:0-11028 GCF_042738955.1 Umezawaea sp. NPDC059074 | reverse complement strand
TCTCTTTGGACCGCCTTTTGAGCCCGACAAAGGCCGAAATGAGGGGTCCCCATGTCAAATCGGCCACAGCACGCTGGAAATCGCAGCCACCGACCCGCCCCCGCTGGAACGAGCGCCGCCAGCCCGACCACGTCGAGCCGACCAGCTGCCACTCAACCACGCTGAAACCGCAGCGACGCACCCCTGACCAGCACGGAAGCCGCAGTCAGGCACCCAAGGCAGACCTCCAAGAGGTCCCCCATCGAGCGAGACCCCCCAATACACAAGGTACAACCGAGCACCGACAAAAACCGGCTCACCCGATCAGGCGACAAACCCACCGGCTCCGAAAGCCAGGAACCCGAGGGGACAGGAAAAGCCCGAAGGAAAGCCCCAAACAGCTGACCAGCCCAAGTCAGAGGCCGGGGCTGCGATCTGGACCAGGCTGCGAGTCGAGCGGTCCAAGACCAACCCACGGAATTGAACGGCCCAAGACAACCGAGGAACCCCAGACCACCGGGCCCCCGGCCAAGCCGGTCGGGACGGACGCCGGCAGTCGCCCCAGACCACCGGGAACCGACCCAGCGAGTCGAAACCATCCCCGCGATTCAGAAGCGGCGAGCCGGAACCAACAACCCTCAGGTCGCATCCGGGTCGTAGGGCGCGCGTTCCCCAGGGTTCAACGGCCTCTCCACCGGCGTAGGCGACGCCACCGGATACCCGTTCGGCTTCTCCGCAGGCTCAGGGTCGTCGAACAGGTGCTTGGTCACGGCCTTCTTCGGATCGAAGTTCCGCAACTCCCGCAGGTCTTCCAACGGCTTCCGGAGTTGCTCGAACTCCGGCCCCATTTCCTGCTTCAGCTGCTCGCGCGCCCCGGTCGCGTAGTCGCGCACCTGGCGGATCGTCCGCCCCACCCACCCCGCGGCTTCGGGCAACCGCTCCGGCCCCAGGATGAACAACCCGGCGACCACGATGATGAGGATCTCCACCCACCCGATGCTGTCGAACACGTCGGCGCCTCCACCGTTAGCCCTGAAGCCAGATTAGCCCTCGCGGACCTGGTCCTCAGTCAGACTTGAGTGTGACCTGGACCGTCAGTTCGCGTCCTTGTCGGGCCAGCACGACCGGGACCGTCTCGCCGATCTCGTGTTCGCGCACCGCCACCGTCAGTTCCGCGGCGTTCCGCACCATCCGGTCGCCCACGCGCGTGATCACGTCGCCTTCGACGATCCCCGCGCCGGCGGCCGCGCCACCCGCGGGCACGTTCTGAACTTGGGCGCCTTCGGCGGTCTCGGCGGAGGCCGAGCGGGCGTTCACGTTCATGTCCGCGTGCTTGACCTCGCCGGTCCGGATCAACGCTTCGGAGATCTTCCTGGCGTAGTTGCCGGAGATCGCGAAGCCGAGGCCGACCGAGTTGCCGGTCTGCGTCTGGATCGACGAGTTGATGCCCACCAGCGCACCGGACGAGTCCACCAGCGCGCCGCCGGAGTTGCCGGGGTTGATCGCCGCGTCGGTCTGGATCGCGTCGTAGGTGACCTGCGGCCCGCCGTTCTCGCCCGCGGCGGTGACCGGGCGGTTCAACGCGCTCACGATCCCCTGCGTCACGGTGTTCGACAGCGACAGCGGCGAGCCGATCGCGATCACCGAGTCGCCGACCTGGAGGTCGTCGGAGTTGCCGAACTGGATCACGGTGGGGTTGGTCACCTCGACCTTGACGACCGCGAGGTCGGTCTTGGAGTCGCGCCCGACGATCCGGGCCACGGCCCGCTTGCCGTCGGTGAACACCACGGTCAGCTTCGCCGACGCGTCCTGCACGGCCGGGGCGACCACGTGGTCGTTGGTGAGGATGTAGCCGTCGCCGTCGATCACCACGCCGGAGCCGACGCCCGCGACGTTCGCGCCCTTGAACTCGATCGACACGACGCCCGGCGTGGTCCGCTTCGCGATGTCCGACACCGAGCCCACGGGGCGTTCCTTCGCGGGCTTCACCTCGGCCAGCGTCACGCCGCCGTCGGTCAGCGGGTTGCCCGCCCTGCCGAACAGCCAGCCGACGAGTCCACCGGCCGTGCCCACGAGCAGGGCCGCGACCAGCAGCAGCACCAGGCCCATCGGCTTCACCCGACGGCCGAACAGCAGCTCGGGAACGCTCAACTGCGGACCGGGAACGGCTTTCTCCCCGGACGGCGCTCCGGACTTCTCGCCCACGGCGGGCGGTCCGATGACCGCGCCGGACCCCGGATCGCGCCACGGGTCACCGGCGGGCTTGCCGTCCCAGAAGACGGGGTCGATGTCCGGGTCCACGCCGTGGTCCGCGCCGGGAGGGCGTTGCAACTTCAGGTCGTCGCCGCCGGGTGGGCGGCCGAACGCGGTGGACAGGGCCTCGGGCGGAGGCGGGGCGGCGGGCATGGGCGGCGTGGAGCCGTTCACGCGCCTGCCGTCGAACGCGGTCTCGACGCCCTGGGGCCGTCCGAACACAGCGGTGAGCGAGGGATCGACCGATGGCCGGTCCAGGGGCCGCGGCGCGAGCCTGCGGTGATCCCCGTCGTCGACACCCGAGACGGGGGTCGCGGGCGTGTGACCGTTGCCCTGATCTGGCTGGCTCATCGCTCCCCGAGTGGTTCCGCTGTCTACCTCAAGATGGGGGCAAGCCTGCCTGGTGCCCGGTGAAGTCCGCGTACGCGGGTCCTCACCGGCCGTGCGCCACCGATCGGAGCAGGTCAAGACGGTCGTTCTCGTCGTGCTGCAACGGCCCGACGGCACTCGCCTGCTGGACCGCCACGGTGGGGGTTCCGGGGTTCACGGTGGGGGTGGGACGAGCCTGCGGCGTCGGTTCGCCCGCGGGCGTGACCAGCACCAGCGCGCCGAGCATGAGACCCGACACGACGACGCCCGCGCTGTTGCGGGCCCGACGCGCGCCGAAGCGCCCGAGCACCGAGGACCCGGCGCCGAGCGGGCGGGACGAGCCGAGCACGGGACCCGAGCCGAAAGCGGCCTGCGCGCGGTCCGGGCGGAGCACCGTCACGAGCTGCCCGTCCTCGGTCACGGCCAAGCCGTCCGGGGCGCTGGGCAGGTCGGCCTCCTGCGGGATCGCCCGCAGCCGGTCGAGGAACCCCGACGCGCAGTTGGGCATCCCCGCGGCGCGGACCGCGAGGCGGGCCTGCTGCTGGTAGGCGGCCTCGGCCGAGCAGAGCGGACAGCGTGCCAGGTGCGCGGTGGCGCGACCGTGCGCCGTCGACGACAGCTCGCCGTCGACGAAGGCCACCACCACGTCCGGCAGCAGGTGTTGCTCCGACAATCCCCAACCTCGCAGGTCGGTCATGCAGAGTCCTCCAGCACTTGCTCCCGACGGCGTTCCAACGCGGCCCGAAGGGCCTGGCGGCCCCGGTGGATCCGACTCCTCACGGTACCCAGTTTCACCCCGAGGGTCGCGCCGATCTCCTCGTAGGAGAGACCTTCCACGTCGCACAGCACCACGGCGGCGCGGAACTCCGGCGGCAGCTCGTCGAGAGCGGCCTGGAGGTCCGGGTCGAGGTGCGTGTCGGAGTAGACCTGCTCGGGGCTCGGGTCGTCGCCCGCGAGCCGGTCCGTGTCCTCGGGCAGCCCCTCCATGCGCAGCCGCGAGCGGCGGCGGGCCATGTCGAGGAAGAGGTTGGTCGTGATGCGGTGCAGCCAGCCCTCGAAGGTGCCCGGCTTGTAGGAGGCGAGCGAGCGGAACACCCGGATGAACGTCTCCTGGGTGAGGTCCTCGGCGTCGTGCTGGTTGCCCGTCAAGCGGTAGGCCAGCCGGTACACCCGGTCGGCGTGCTCGCGGACCACCTCGTCCCACGAGGGCGGCGTCCAGTCCGCCGACTCGATGGGGGCGACGGTCGGCGTGGGGGCGGCGGGGGACAACGCCACCGGCGAAGTCGGCTGCGTGCGCATCGGGCGGTGAAGCACCTCCAGTGGGCTGGCTAGCCCTGTGCACAGGTCAACGTGGGATCGGTCCCCGGTGTTCCCGTGTTCTGTCTCGTGGCACCCAGCGTGCCCGGCTTGCTTATAACCATCGTGAGAGTCCCCTGAGAGCACGCTGAGAATCCCGATGTACCCATCCGGGTTGCCGATGACACCCGGACGGGTGCCCCTCGGCGCGCAACGGCGGTCCACTTCACGGCGGGTTCACCCGATTTCACCCCTTGCGGCGCTAACCTCCTGGCTTGTGACACCGGATTCGCCGCTTCGGGACTACGTGGAGCACTTCCTCCCCGAGGACGACGTGCTGACGGCCGCCCGGAGCAGGGGTGTCGACCTGGGCTGCGTGCCCATCGGCAGCGGCGGTGGAGCCGCCCTGCGCTTCCTGGCCGCCGCCCTCCAGGCCAAGGCCGTCGTCGAGGTCGGAACGGGCGCGGGCGTGAGCGGCCTCTACCTGCTCGGCGGGATGCCGACGGCGGGCGTGCTGACGTCCATCGACGTCGAACCGGAGCACCAGCGGGCCGCGCGCAAGGCGTTCGCCGAGGCGAAGATCCAGGTCAGCCGTACCCGGTTGATCATGGGCCACGCGCTGGACGTGCTGCCGAGGCTCACCGACGGGGCCTACGACCTGGTGTTCGTCGACGGCGCGAAGGCCGAGTACCCGCGCTACCTGGACGAGGGCGTGCGCCTGCTGCGCCCCGGCGGCGTGATCGCGTTCGACAACGTGCTGTGGAACGGCCGCGTCGTGGACCCGGCGAACCGGGACCAGGACACGACGGCCATGCGCGAGGTTGCCCGGTCGGTGAGGGAAGACGACCGACTGGTGCCCGTACTCCTGCCCCTCAGCGACGGCCTGCTGGTCGCCGCCAAGAAGCAGAAGTAGCCCTATTCAGCTCGTACGTTCTTGCCCAGGACGGTGACGCCACCGGCGCTGATCGTGTAGCGCTGGCGGTCCATCGCTTGGTCGACGCCGATCAACGCCCCGTCGGGGACCACGACGTTCTTGTCGAGGATGGCCCTTCGGACTACCGCACCCTTGCCGATCCGCACGCCGGGCAGCAGGACGCTGCCCTGCACGACCGACCCGACCTCCACGACCACGTCGGAACTGATGACCGACCCGTGGATCGTGCCGGAGATGATCGAGCCGGGCCCGACCATCGAGTCCTCCGCGCTGCCCCCGGCGATGAACTTCGCGGGCGGCAGCGGCGGGGTGGCGGTGCGGATGGGCCACGCCTGGTTGTAGAGGTTGAACACGGGCCGCACGGACACCAGGTCCATGTGCGCCTCGTAGTACGCGTCGATCGTCCCCACGTCGCGCCAGTACCCGCGGTCGCGCTCGCTCTCGCCGGGCACCACGTTGTCCGCGAAGTCGTAGACGTGCGCCTTCCCCGCGTCGACCAGCATGGGGATGATGTCGCCGCCCATGTCGTGGTCGGAGTCCGGGTTGGCGGCGTCCGACCGGAGCGCGTCCAGCAGCGCCTCGGTCGTGAAGATGTAGTTACCCATCGACGCGAACGTGACCTCGGGGTCGTCCGGCACGTGCGGCGGGTCCGACGGCTTCTCCAGGAACTGGGTGATCAGGCCCGTCTCGTCGGAGTCGATGCAGCCGAACGCCTTCGCCTCGGCGCGCGGCACGCGCATGCCCGCGACCGTGACGCCCGCGCCGCTGTCGACGTGCTGCTCCAGCATCTGGCCGGGGTCCATCCGGTACACGTTGTCCGCGCCGAAGACCGCGATGTGCTCCGGCCGCTCGTCGTAGACGAGGTTGAGCGACTGGAAGATCGCGTCGGCCGACCCGGTGTACCAGCGCGGACCGAGCCGCTGCTGCGCGGGCACCGGCGTCACGTACTGGCCGAGCACGTTCGACAGCCTCCACGTGGTGGAGATGTGCTTGTCGAGCGAGTGCGACTTGTACTGCGTCAGCACGCAGAGCTTGACCATGCCCGCGTTCACGAGGTTGGACAGCACGAAGTCGACCAAGCGGTAGTTGCCCGCGAACGGCACCGCGGGTTTGGCCCGGTCGGCTGTCAGCGGCCAGAGCCGCTTCCCTTCCCCGCCTGCCAGGACAATTCCGAGTACGTGCGGCTGCCCTTTCACACGCTGACCCTAACGGTGCGGAAGCGGCCCCACCAACGGTGGAGCAGGGCGGATCTCACGTTTTCCGGATTCGTTCACCCGGCTGCCCCACTTCCGGGGTTACGGTGACGCCCGTGCGAGTAGGACTGCTGACACGGGAGTACCCCCCGGAGGTGTACGGCGGAGCCGGAGTCCACGTGGGATTCCTGGTGCCGCGCCTCCGCGAGCTGATCGACGTGGACGTGCACTGCTTCGGCGGGCCCCGGCCCGACGCGCAGGCCCACGAGACCGCTCCGGGGCTGGACAACGCGAACGCGGCGCTGCGGACGCTGTCGGTCGACCTGGAGATGGCCGCGGCGGTGGCGGGTGTGGAGCTGGTGCACTCGCACACCTGGTACGCGAACATGGCCGGTCACCTGGCGAAGCTGCTGCACGGCGTGCCGCACGTCGTGACGGCGCACTCGCTGGAGCCGCGCAGACCGTGGAAGGCCGAGCAGCTGGGTGGCGGCTACCGCGTCTCGTCGTGGGTCGAGAAGACCGCGTACGAGGCGGCGGACGCGGTCATCGCGGTCAGCGAGGGCATGAAGCTGGACGTGCTGTCCTGCTACCCGGACCTCGACCCGGCGCGCGTGCACGTCGTGCGCAACGGCATCGACACCGAGGCCTACCACCCGGTGACCGAGACGGACGCGCTCGTGCGCCACGGGATCGACCCGGAGCGGCCGATCGTGGCGTTCGTCGGCCGGATCACCCGGCAGAAGGGCGTCGGGCACCTGGTCGCGGCCGCCCACCACATCTCGCCCGAGGCGCAGGTCGTGCTGTGCGCGGGCGCGCCGGACACCCCGGAGATCGCCGAGGAGACCCGGCTGGCGGTCGCCGAGCTGGCCGCGGTCCGCTCGGGCGTGTTCTGGATCCAGCAGATGCTGCAACCGGCCGAGGTGCGGCAGATCCTCAGCCACGCGGCGGTGTTCGCGTGCCCGTCGGTGTACGAGCCGCTGGGCATCGTGAACCTGGAGGCCATGGCCTGCGGGACGGCCGTCGTGGCGTCGGACGTCGGCGGGATCCCCGAGGTCGTGGACCACGGCCGGACGGGCCTGCTCGTGCACTACGACGAGGCGGACACGTCGAAGTACCGGACCGAGCTGGCGGACGCGATCAACGAGGTGCTGGCCGACCCGGAGCGGGCGGCCGCGTTCGGCGCGGCGGGTCGGCAGCGGGCCGTGGACGAGTTCTCGTGGGCGACCGTGGCCGAGCAGACCGTCGAGGTCTACCGAGGGGCTGTTCACACTTAGACCTCTCACCAGCGGGGATCAGTGGAGTGACCTGCGTCACACTCCATCGTGTGCAACCGTGACGGCCGGTATTCGCCTTTAACCCGGTAGTAGGGCATTCACCCATCTACCGGGGGTACCAGCTGTGCGGTTCGGACGCGTCTTGTTGGGTTTCGTCGCCGTGGCGGTCGCCGCGGCGGGCTGCGCGACCCCACCGGCCAAGAGCGCGCCGGAGCCCGCCAAGCTGACCATCGGTGGCAAGCACGTCCTCGACGGGCAGCTCCTCCAGGCGCAGGCCGAGGAGGAGATGGCCTTCACGCTGAACTTCGGCTACGTGGCCCGCACCGGCAGCAAGCCCGTCGACTGCTGGTTCGCCCGGACCAACACCGAGACCGAGGTCGACACCCGGCTGTGGTGCGGGCCCGTGCAGGTGCCGGGCACCGCGGCCTCGGCCGACTGGGTGCCCGTGCCGCTCAAGGAGGTCGCGCAGGAGGAGAGCGGCGTGCGGTTCGAGGTCCAGCCGCCGCAGGTGCCCGAGCAGGGCACGCGCAGCTCGCCGGTCGGCTCGCTGGTGCGGACCGACGGCAAGGAGTCCGACCCCAACAAGGAGGAGGCCGACAGCACCGAGGCGGGCCCGGACTTCCTCGCCGTGCTGCCCGACGACCGCAAGCGGACCAACGAGGACCTCGGCCTGGCCGCCGCCCCGAACCTGATGGTCCGCGACGACCTGCTCAGTGCGACGGCGACGGGCTTCGGGTCCCCGGAGAGCTTCCGCAGCGACAAGAGCGTCCTCAAGCCCGGCCCCGGCCTCCAGCTCCGGGTCCTCCGGCTGAAGGTCGAGCGGCTGCTGGCCACCGACCCGGCGTTCGACCAGCTCCCGTGGCAGGGCTACACGCCGCAGCCGTCCGAGCTGGCACTGGAACTGCCCGGCAGGCGCAGGCAACTCCCCGCCGACCGGCTGCCGGAGAACGACACCGTGTTCGTCGTCTACACGGTGTCGGCGACCCCCGAGGGCGACGCGCCCGTCGAGGCGCTGGCGTTGAACACCATCGGCACCAAGTCCCTGGAACAGCGCGTCGAACTGCCGAGCGGCAAGGCCACCACCGAGATCCCCGCCGTGCTGCGGCGCGCGGGCAGCCCGGAGAAGCCCGCGGACGTGAAGCAGAAGATCGAGGTCAACGGCAAGGCCGGTGAGCTGAAGGCGCTCGGAGTCCGGCTGGGTCGGCAGCGACCGGTGAAGGTCAACGGCGAGTACCAGGTGGTGACGGCGTCCGCGCCGGACAAGGCGCTGCTGGAGCTGCGGATCAGCGCCAAGGGGGACGGGTTCCCGAACACCGTCGGCGGTGACGTGACCAAGGGCCTGTTCAAGGTGAAGCTCCCGGACGGGTCGGAGGCGCCGCAGGTCGGCGTTCGCTACGACGGGGGTCCGTTCCCGGTGGCGCTGGTCGTGGAGGTGCCTGCTGACGTCAAGTCGGCGACCCTGGAGGTCGTCGAGGGCACGGTGACGTTGCCGATCGTGGGGAAGGTGTCGGTCAAGCCGGTCGACGGGGCTGCCACGGTGCCGCTGGACTTCTGAGCGATCGCCACGGCTGCTCCGGCGAGGGCTAGCCAGCCGATGACGAGGGCGACCAATGCGCCCCAGCCCCAGGCGCCGAAGGCGGTGCTGCCTGCTGTGCCGCCGATGCTGCTGCCGACGTAGAAGGCGAAGAGGTAGACGCCGGATGCCTGGCCCTTGGCGTTGGCCGGAGCGCGGGCTCCTACCCATCCGCTGGCTACGGAGTGGGCGGCGAAGAAGCCGCCGGTGAAGAGGGCCAGGCCGAGGACCACGGATGGTAGGGAGTCGGGCAGTGTCAGGAGGGCTCCGGTCGCGGTGACGGCCAGCGCGGCTAGGGCGACTGGGGCTCGGCCTAGACGGTCGGCCAGGCGGCCTGCTACCGCTGAGCACACGCCGCCTGCGGCGTAGGCGAGGAAGATCAGGGCGGCGAAGCGGGCCGGGAGGTCCAGGGGTGGGGCGGCCAGGCGGAAGCCGATGGCGTTGTAGAGGGAGATGAAGGCGCTGACCGCCAGGGCGGCGATGGCGTACTGGCAGAGCAGGACTCGGTCGTGGATCGCGGCGCGTACGCCGCGGGGGGCTTTGGTGGGTTTTCGGCTGTCAGCGGGGAGGGCTGTCGCCACTACCGCTGCGCAGATCACGCCCAGGCCGCCGACGGCTGCCAGTGAGCCGCGCCAGTCGAGCCAGTCGACGCCTATGCCGGAGATGAGCCTGCCGATCATGCCGCCCGCGCTGTTGCCCGCGATGAGTGCGCCGATGGCGGCTCCTACGCCCGCGGGGCCCACCTCGTCGGCCAGGTAGGCCATCGCTACGGCGGGGACGCCAGCTACGGCGATGCCTTGGATCACGCGGAGGGCGATCAAGGCCTCGAAGGAGGGGGCGAACGGGAGGAGGAGGGCGGTCAGGGCCGCTGCCGTCACGGCGGCGACGATCACGCGTCTTCTGCCCACTCGTTCGGAGAGCATCGCGATGGGGATGACCACGATCGCGAGTGCGCCCGTTGCCGCGCTGATCGCCAGGGAGGCCCCGCCGGGGGTGAGGTGGAAGTCGGCTGCCAGTTGGGGGAGCACTGGTTGCGGGGCGTAGAGGAGGGCGAACGAGCCCAGGCCCGCGGCGGTCACGGCGAGTGTGATTCGGCTTTTGCGTGTCACGTCTTCGACGCTAACTCATGCGTCCAATGCGAGAATGGGGCAATATTCATACGGTGATGGATGAGATGGCGTTGGCTCCTCGGTTGGCCGTTCTGCGGGCGTTGGCGCAGGAGGAACACATCACGAAAGTCGCCGAGGTGGTGGGGTTGCCGCAGCCGACCGTGAGTCGGTGGCTGGCTGCGATGGGGGAAGAACTTGGGGCCCCGGTCGTGGAGCGGGTGGGGCGGGGGGTGCGGCTCACGCGGGCCGGGCGGTTGTTGGCCGAGGCTGCGGAGCGGGCCATGGGGGTGATGGAGGCCGGGTGGCGGCAGGCCTCCGAAGAGGTGGATCCGGAGCGTGGGCAGGTGGTGTTGGGGTTCCTGCACATGTTGGGGCGGTCGGTGGTGCCGGAGTTGGTGCGGGGGTTTCGGGAGGCGCATCCGCTGGTGCGGTTTCGGCTGGTGCAGAACTCTCGGCAGGAGATGTTGGACCAGTTGGACCGGGGGGAGATCGATCTGGTGATCGTGGCGCCTCCGCCGGATTCGCCTGGGGTGGAGGTGGCGTTCTTGCTGGAGCAGGAGTTGGTGTTGGTCGTTCCTGCTGGGCATCGGTTGGCTTCGCGGGAGTCCGTGCGGGTGGCGGAGTTGGTCGATGAGGATTTTGTGGTGTTGGAGCACGGGTATGGGATGCGGCAGATCACTGACGAGTTGTGTGCTGCTGCTGGGTTTGTGCCTCGGGTGACGTTCGAGGGGCAGGAGATTGAGACGTTGAGGGGGTTGGTTGGGGCTGGGTTGGGGGTGGCGTTGTTGACCCGGTCCTTGAGTGCTGGGGCGGGGGTGGTGGAGGTGGCTGTTTCGCCGCGGGCTGGGAGGACGTTCGCGTTGGGGTGGAGGGTGGGGGGTTCGTTGCCGCCTGCTGTGGTGGCGTTTCGGGAGCATGTTTTGGGTGGGGCTTGACTTTGGGGGGAACCCCCGATTGCGCCAATTATCCCACCCTCTTTCGCCTTGTCAAGGCTGGAAAGACGCCTTGACAAGACGAAAGAGGGTGGGGGCGCAAAAACAATCGGGGC
>NZ_JBHYHC010000212.1:0-11278 GCF_042738955.1 Umezawaea sp. NPDC059074 | reverse complement strand
CCACAAACCCGCAGGTCAACACCACTTCAAACAAACACGAACACATCTCACCAGAGGTCCCCCGCCCGTGAGAACCCCCCGACACACACGCTACGACAGGGGTACGACATTTCCCGGAAACCCGGAACCCAGGAACCCCACCCGGCCCCCTCACCGCCCCCGAGACAACTCCTCCACCTCACCCAAAGCAGCAGCCCGAGCCTCCTGAGCCGCCTCCAACCGCCCCCGCACCTTCTCCACCACCTTCCCCGCAGCCTGAGCCCCCCTCTCCGCATCCCGCAAGGCGGCCTTCAACTCCTCCACTTCCCGAACCTTCAAAGCATGAGCCGCAACAGCCGCCTTCACCTCCCCACCCAACCCCTCCACCCGCTCAGCAGCCTCAGCAGCCGCCTCCCGAGCAGCAACCAACCGCCGCTCCCGCCGCATCTCCCGCCGCTCGGACAGATCATCAACCGGGGCCCCTTCCCCCACCGGCCCGAACCCCGAGTACTCCAGCCCCTTCACCAACCGCCCAGAACAAACCTGCGCAGCCATCCCCTCATCCGCCATGGCCGCGATGAACGTGTTCCGCACCTGCTCCAACGCATCCCCAGGCAACCCACCAACGCAAGACTCGGCCAGCGAGGTCAACACCCCCACCATCTCCCGCCGCCGAACGTCCAACCTCCGCAACTCACTCCCGTGCAACCTCCGCTGCGCCTCCCGCAGCAACTCCCCCAACTCCAGCGCCTCTTCCCACTCAGACCCACCCCCACGCACCACCAGGTTCACCGCCCAAGCAGCCACCGTCGGCCGCCGCAGCGCCCCGATGGCCTTCGCAACACCCCGATCCCCAGCCGAGTCCACCAACCTCTTCCGCGCAGCGACGAACTCCGACGGCGGGAGGGTGTACAGCTCGTCGGCGGCGCGATCCACTTCCGGTGTGCTCGTGATGGATCCAGTCTGCTCAGAACCGACCACCCCCGCCATCCGTAGTACGGGAAAAGGGCCCGAGTCGTGACGAGCGGAGGAACAGCCGATGAGCGTCCACAGCGTGGAGGACCTGGTGCCGCTGCGAACGGGGTTCGACCTGAGCTGGCGCGGCTACCACCGCGAGGAGGTCGACGACTACGTGCACGACCTCGAACACGACCTCCGCGACCTGGCCGCCGACCGCGACGCCTGCACGGCCCGCGCCGAACACCTCTCCGAGATGCTCGACCGTTCCCGCGCCGAGACGAAAACCCTGCGCGACGAGCTGAACCGCGTGTGCAGCACCCCGTTCGACATCGAGGTCCTCCCGTTCCGCCTGGCCGTCATGGTCGAGGTCGCCACGGCCGAGGCCGCGTCCGTCCTCGAACGCGCCCAAGCGGGCTGGGCCGCCGCCCAAGCCTCCGCCGCCAAACTCCGCGGCCACTACGACCGCCTCGCCGAGGACACCCGCCGTCAACGCGACGAGATCGACGCCGAACGCGAACTCGTCCTCCGCGACGCCCGCGCCCAAGCCCGCACCATCATCGCCGAAGCCGAGAAGCGCCAACGAGAACTCGACGCCGACGCCCAGTCCGCCCGCGAACAGGTCGAGATCGACTTCAAACTCGCCATGGACCAACGCCGAGCCGAGGCCCTCCGAGCCTTGGCTCGCGGCGAACTGACCTAGAACACAGCAGCGGCCGCCCGCAAGGAACACGGGCGGCCGCCAGGAGGAGCGATCAGCTCTGCTGCGTCAACTTGAACGACTGCGAGGCCGACCCGTTGCACGTCAGCTGCACGAGCTGGACGCTGTCGGCGGTGGACCCGCCCGGCACCGTCAGGCACTTGCCGCTGAGCCTGCTGGTGAAGTGGAAGTAGCCGCCGGACTCGGCGACCGGCAGCCACTGCTGGTTGTTGCCGCCGCCGTACGCCCACAGGTGCAGCGCGGCGTTGTCGGCGGTGGACGTGTTGCTCACGTCGATCACCTGGGCGGCGTTGCCGCGGTTGTTGATGCGGACGTACCCCCCGCTGGTGGCGGCGAACTGGTACTGCTGGGCCAGCGTGGAGTTGCAGGTGTACTGCTGGATCGCGGTGCCGTTGGCGGTGGCGGCCGAGCGCGCGTCGACGCACTTGGAGCTGCCGCGGTTGGCGACGGCGTACCAGGCGGTCGGCGAGATCACCGGGTCACCGGGCGGGGTCGTCGTGGTGGTGGTCGGCGGCGTGGTGTTCGCGCCGCCCAGCCACAGCAGGCCGTCGAGCATGAACCGGTTCTGGATCTCGCTGTCGAACGTGGACGAGAGGCCCTGGTTCGTCTCGTAGTTCATCGCGTTGTGGCCGAAGTTGGCGTACAGCATCTTGTAGTTCTTGTTCGTCCACATGATCGGGTAGTACCCGCTGCGCCACTGCTGGTTCGGGTCGCTGCCGAGCGGGAAGCTGGACGGGTCGACCGACGCCAGGATCTTGATGTTCGAGTTGTTCCGCAGGTCGTTGTTCCAGCTGTACCACTCGCTCACCGCGGAGGTGAACTTGTCGGGCAGGCGGAGCGTCGACGGATGGGTGCGGTCCTCGACCTTCAGCACCGCCGTGGTCGGGCCCCAGGTGTTGCTCTTGAAGGTGCCGGAGCCCAGGAAGGTGTTGTAGAACCACGGCCAGTTGTTGGCGTTGTCGGTGAACGCCGAGACGTGGAAGCCGAAGTAGCCGCCGCCGTTGGCCATGTAGCTCTGGAACGCGGAGCGCTGCGCCGCGCCGGTCGGCGCGTCGTCCAGGAACATGACGGCCTGGTACTGCGCCAGGTCGTTGGCGTTCAACAGGTTCCAGTTGGTCGTGGACGTGTAGCTGAAGTTGTTCTGCGCCGCGATCTGGGGGAACTTGACGTTGGCTTCCTTGACCCAGTTGATGTGGGCGGCGTCCCACGTGCCGTTGTAGAAGGCCAGGACCTTGAACGCGGGCGCCGCCTTCGCCTCCACGCGACCGATGGCCGGGCTCACCACGACGAACAGCCCCGCCAGCAGCAGGGCGAACAACTGGACGGTCTTGCGTATTCTGCTGGAACCGGCGTTGGTGCGCATGCAGGGACCTCTCACAGGGTTTCGACAGGGGAAGAACCTGCCACCGGCAGGGGGCGGCGTAGCGGTGGCCCCGGCGGACGCGCGCTCGGGCATGCTCCCTGAACCCCTTGGGGTGTCTCGGGTCCCGCTGAAGACATCGATGTCTCCTCAGGCAGTGCATGCCGATGCGGGCATCGGTCGGGCACCCTAAGACAACCCAACTTCAGGCCTTAATTCAAGGCCTAATTTTATCCGTTCGGACCTAGCGGACGGGGCGTCGCCGCGTTCCAGGTATGCGCTTACCCGACGACAGGGAGCAGACAACGCGAAACGGGCGGGGACGACGATGTCGTCCCCGCCCGTGGGCGCCTGCCGTGCGTTCCCTAGTTCCGCGAGTCCTTGTGCGGCGACGACGGGAAGAAGCCACCGCGCGGGTTCGGCAGCGGAGCCATGGCGGGCGGAGGCGTCGGCGCCTCCATCATGGGTCCGACGTCGAGGTTCAACGGCCGCAGGCGAACCGGTTCCGGTTCCCGACGGCTCGCCGCGCGCTCGGCCGACTGCTGCGCGGCCACGGGACGGCGGTCGGCGCGACGCCTGCTCTGCGGCGGCGGTCCGACCGGCTCGATCGTGGTCAACGTGCTGCTGGCGGGCATCGGTTGCGGCGCCTGCCGCCCGCGCCTGCCACCACCGCCGCGCGGCGGGGCCGGAGCGGGGGCCGGTGCGGGCTCGGGCACGAGGTCGCGTTGCACGGGCTCGACCCGACGACCGCGCTTGTCGACCTCCGGGGCACGCCTGCGCGTCCTAGGCGTGTTGATCTCCGGTTCCTTCGGCCGCTTGCGCGACTCCTTCGGCTCGGACGGCGCCTTGTCGCCGCCACGACCGAGCAGCGGCGGGAGCACCCAGGCCGCGAGACCGGTCATGGCGAAGCACAGCACCAGGATCCGCACCAGCGGCGGCACGTTCGGCAGCATCTTCACGGCCATGCCGTTGGCCGTGATCACCGCGCCGAAGAACACCACGAACACGAAGATCGCCAGCACGACCCGGCGCTTGCCCTGCGGCGGGCGACCGGGGACGTCCACGTCGTCGTCGCCGTAGACCGGCGACATCGACTGCGCGGTGGACTGGTCCAGCGGCGTCACGCCGTTGGAGAACGTGACCCCGATCTGCATCGAGTACTTCTGCATGTACCGGCCCCAGCGGGCGTTCGACGACGACCGCGCCCAGGCGTCGGCCGCCGCCTCGTCGGTGAAGCGGCACACGATCTGCCAGATCCGGTCGTCGTCCGGCGAGCCGGACACCGAGCCGCCGAGGCAGCCCGGCGAGCGCTGGGCGGCGCTCACCAGTCCCCTGGCTCCGACCGAGAAGTCCGACAGACGTCCTTGCGCCACCTTGTGGGAGGTGGTGAGCAGGACAGGAGGATTCGGCTTGTTGGGTCTCAAACCCCCTCCACCCCCGACTGACTCGAAGAGTCCGCGTGGTTGGACCACGTGGTCCGGCGAATCGGTCGCATGACTGGTCCCATCTTCGTCGTGAACCGCAGCACGCCGTTCTCGTTACAACTCCGACACCTTGGCCTACGTGCGATGCCGGGCCGCGGTTCAACGGGATTAGAACATTTTTCGCGTCCGGGTCAGGCAGCGGCTCCGGCCTGCTCGATCGTCGAGACCAGACCGGTCTGGACCTTGACCATCTCCTGCGCCAGCGCCTTGACGCCGGCGTGCGTACCAGCGGTTTCGACGGCCTGCGCCATCTTGATGCCGTCCTGGAGGTGGCGCACCATCAGCGGCGACCACTGCTTGTCGAACTGGGGGCCGGTGTAGCCGCCGAGCACCGACACGTCCTTCGGCGCCACGACCATCTCGTGGGCCTGGTGGCCGCTGTCGGTGACGCCGACCTTCCACTCGCCGAGCCAGCCGTTCATCTTGTCGATCTCGGCGCTGCCCTCGGCGGTGATCGCGTCCGCCACGGAGACCACGGCGGGGTTCTTGGAGCGCGACTTGACCAGCCCGCTGATCTCCAGTGTCTGCTGGTGGTGCGGGATCATGTCCCGGAGGAACACGATGTCCGCGTCGTTGGCCCCGGCGGAACCGGCCGCCGAGTCACCGAGCAGCGACGAACATCCGGACAACGACATCATCAAACCGATCACCGCGACGACGAGCAAGCGGGCGCGCATCCATGGCCTCCTGGGTCTCCTGACGAGGCATACGGACACCCGACGAGGCCGGTTCATCGATTCGCCGCAAATCGACCGACTTTTCGCACCGACCGGTCCACCGGAAGTCAGTGGTCACGCCCGACGACCCTCCGCGCCACGTCCAGCAGCGTCTCCGCAACAGCCGGTTCGCACTCCGCGGCCTCCAGGTGCCCGGCCGCCAACGCCATCTCCGAGGCGGCCCGCGCCCGCGCCCACTCCCGCGCACCGGTCCGCTCGATCAGCGCACTGACCAGCGGCACCTCGTCCGCCTCCAACGGCCGTTCACGGTGGTACAGCTCCGCCAACTCCCCGGCCGCGGGAGTCCCCGAGGTCAACGCCGCCACGGCCAGCAACGACTTCTTCCGACTCACCAGATCCGCCCCGACGGGCTTGCCGGTCACCGCCGGATCACCCCACACCGCCAACAGGTCGTCGACCAACTGATAAGCCAACCCCAGGTGATGACCGAACGCCCGCAAACTCGTCACCCGCTCCGGCTCACCACCACCGACAAGCGCCCCCAACGCACAGGACAACCCGAGCAACGCACCGGTCTTGCCAGCCGCCATCCGCACGCACTCGTCCAACCCGACATCCACCCGCGCCTCGAACGCCAAATCCGCGTGCTGCCCCTCGCACAGGTCGAACACCGCCCGCGTCAGCCACTCCGCGGCGACCGCACTCCACCGCTCACCCGCCCGCACCACCACCTGCGGCGCCAACACCAGCAGCGCATCCCCAGCCAGGATCGCGGGCGCTTCCCCGAACACCGTCCACGCCGTCGACCGATGCCGCCGCACGGCATCACGATCCATCACGTCGTCGTGCAGCAACGAGAAGTTGTGCACCAACTCCACCGCCACCGCCGCAGGCACAGCGTCCACCGCGGCCCCACCAACGGCCGTCGCGGCCAGCACCACCAACGCGGGCCGAATCAACTTGCCGGAGTCCCCCACGTCCGGATCACCGTGCCGATCCACCCACCCGAAGTGATATCCGGCGATACGACGCATCGAGTGCGGCAACTGATCGACCTCGACGCGCAACGCGCCCCCCACGACGTCACGACACCACCGCACGACGTCCTCGACGGTGCGGAACTCCGGCGACAGCCCGGCGGTGGTCATGGGGCAGGACTCCCTCGGTCAGCACGCTCGTCGTCGAGCCACTGCGACGTTAGGGACAACAGCGCACACGGCGACATCGGCTATTCGGGTCACCACCCTGACTGATCCCGCCAGATCACCATCGGCGACTTGACCTGTGCCCCCGGTCACACTCCAGGATTTCTGCAACGCAACACCCGCGTGCGGCCAATAGGTGGCATGAGGACCGATCAGCGGGCGAGCTTCGTCGAGTACGTGACGTCACGCGGCCCTTGGATGCTCCAGGTGGCCCTGCGCCTGTGCCGCGACCGCCACAACGCGGAAGACCTCGTGCAGACCTCGCAGACGAAGCTCTACGCCCACTGGACGAAGCTCTTCGCGATCGAGAACCTCGACGCCTACGTGCGCACCATCATCCTCCGCACCTACATCGGCAACCAGCGCACAGGCTGGGCAAAACGCGTAGACCTCCTCCCCACCCACGAGGACATGCCAACAGCGGAGGGGATGGACCACGAAACCCGCATGGTCCTCCGCAACGCCGTGGAAGGCCTGGCCCCACGCCAACGAGCAACCATCCTCATGCGCTACTACTACGACATGTCCGTAGAACAGACAGCCGCAGCCCTGGACATCACCGCAGGCACAGTAAAAAGCCAAACCAGCCGGGGCTTGGACACCCTACGAACAGTCCTAGAAAAAACCGAACCACGCGCAGCCTAACCACAAACACAAACACAAACGAAACCCAAGCAAGCCACCCACGCACCAAAAGCGAACCCGCCCACTCACCCCAAAGCGGAAGCACGCACCCCAAGCATCGCCCAGACTGGTGACCTCACCCCGATCCTCAGCGCCCTTCGTGTTTTTTGAGCTTTGTCAAGGCGTCTTTCCAGCCTTGACAAAGCTCAAAAAACATCGAAATAATCGCGCGATCGGGGCGAGGCCACACCGCCCGCACCAGCCCGCCCAACTCACCCCACCGACACCCTCTCCCCCACCCCCACCTGCCCATAAGGCGCTCCAGTCCCAGGCCCCCCATCCCCCAACAACCGAGCCACCAACCCCAACCCCACCTCGTTCAACAACCCGTCATGAATCCCCACAGCCCTGACAGGCTTCACCTCACGCACCCAGTCCACCAACTCCCCGGTCTTCGACCAAGGAGCATGCGCAGGCACCAACAACACCTCCACCGGCACATCCGGCGCGATCAACGCATCCCCAGGATGAAACACGGCATCATCCACCAAAAACCCAACATTCCGCACCAAAGGAATATCCGGGTGGATAACCGCGTGCCACTCCCCAAAAACCTTCACATCAAACCCGGCAGCCAAAAACGCATCCCCGGCCCCAACACCATGCACCCGCCCCCCGACATCCCCCAACACAGCCGCCACAGCAGGATTGGTCCACACCTCCAACCCCGGCACCTCGGCCAACACCCCCCGAATCCGCTCCTCCACGAAGTGATCGACGTGCTCGTGCGTGATGAGCACCGCCTCGGCCCCGTCCAAGGCAGACGCGTCCGTGAACACCCCCGGATCGATCACCAGCCGACGACCGTCGCGCTCCAACACCACCGACGCGTGGCCGAACTTGGTCAGTTCCATGCTCCGGATACCTCTCAGAAGACCGCGGCAACGATGGCCCGGAGCACGAGGACCCCGACCAGCACCGCGGTGAACGCCAGGTCGATGGACACCCCTCCCACCCGGACCGGGCGCAGCACCCGGCGGACGGGGGCGATGACGGGTTCGGTGATCGACCAGCTGATGGACCGGACACGGCCGGTCCACGCGGGCGCGGGCGACGTCGACACGACTCCCACCCAGTCGAACACCAACCGAACCAGCATGACCAACCAGAACAGCAGCAGCACCGTGCCGAGCAGCGATCCGACGAGGCTCATGGGGGCTCCTTTCCCGTACCTCCCAGTCTGCCTCGCCAAGGTGAGAAGAACCTGAGCACGACCGGGTGGAACCGCTCGCGGCAACCCGGACAACCCGGACACCGTTCGAGGCCCTATCGAGACGCCGAAAACCGGGAACGCAGGCACAGGAGAGCGCTCCCCGAAAACCATTGACGCAGGCAGGGCGGCACGGACAGGATCGATTCACCGCCGCCCGGAGTGGCTGCACCCTGCCCGCCCACGAGAACGGACAGTCCATGATCACATCCCCTGCCTGGAGACGCGCACAACGCAGTGCGCTCGGAGTGCTGACGACGTTGTCGCTCCTGACCGGCGCCACCGCCGGGTACTCCAGCGCCGCTCCCGACACCGAGAAGGGCGGCTCCCGGCAACCCACCGTCGGGCGACCGAACCTGGACCGGAACGGCTGCGCCCGGATCGAGGACAAGCTGCCGACGCTCAAGGACTGGCCGAAGGTCGACAGCAAGATCGACAAGAACGCCTTCGACGAGCGCAAGATCGCGAAGATGGTCGCGGACATGACCCTGGCCGAGAAGATCGGCCAGATGACGCAGCCGGAGATCACCGCGATCACGCCCGAGGACGTCAAGAACTACTTCATCGGCACGGTCCTCAACGGCGGCGGCGCGTGGCCTAACAAGGACAAGCACGCGACCCCGCAGGCGTGGCTGGCGCTGGCCGACTCGTACTGGCAGGCGTCGGTCGAGACCCGGACCAAGATCCCGGTCCTGTGGGGCATCGACGCGGTGCACGGCAACAACAACGTGTACGGCGCGACCCTCTTCCCGCACAACATCGGCCTCGGCGCGGCGCAGGACCCGTGCCTGGTGCGCGACATCGGCGAGGCGACCGCCGAGCAGATCCGCGCGACCGGCCAGGACTGGGCGTTCGCACCGACGCTGGCCGTCGTGCGCGACGACCGCTGGGGCCGCACGTACGAGGGCTTCTCCGAGGACCCGCGCATCACCCGCGCGTACGGCTACGAGGTCGTGAAGGGCCTCCAGGAGTCGACCTCGCGCAGGCTCGGCGAGAACGGCGTGATCGCGACCGCCAAGCACTTCATCGGGGACGGCGGCACGATCAAGGGCGCCGACCAGGGCGTGAACCCGTCCTCCGAGGCCGAGATGATCAACCTGCACGGCCAGGGCTACTACGGCGCGCTCGCCGCCGGGGCCCAGTCCGTGATGGTGTCGTTCAACAGCTGGACGAACGCCGACCTCGGTATCAACGAGGGCAAGCTGCACGGCAGCAAGAAGGCCGTGGACGACATCCTGAAGAAGAAGATGGGCTTCGACGGCCTCGTCGTCTCCGACTGGAACGGCATCGGCCAGGTCGCGGGCTGCACCAATTCGAGCTGCCCGCAGGCGATCAACGCGGGCATCGACGTGATCATGGTGCCGAACGACTGGAAGGCGTTCATCGCCAACACGACCGCGCAGGTCCAGAGCGGCCAGATCCCGATGGCCCGCATCGACGACGCGGTGACCCGCATCCTGCGCGTGAAGCTGCGCAGCGGCCTGTTCTCCGCCCCGAAGCCGTCCGAGCGCGAGCTGGCCGGGTCGGCGAAGGCGCTGGACTCGAAGAAGATCGCCCGCGAGGCCGTGCGCGAGTCGCAGGTGCTGCTGAAGAACAACAACCGCGTCCTGCCGCTCGGGTCGCGGTCGAAGGTGCTGGTCGTCGGCAAGAGCGCCGACAGCATGCAGAACCAGACCGGCGGCTGGTCGCTGACCTGGCAGGGCACCGGCAACACCAACGCCGACTTCCCGAACGGCACCACCATCCTCGGCGGGCTGCGCGAGGCGCTCGGCACGGCGAACGTGACGTTCAGCGAGACCGCCGACGGCGTCGACCCGGCCGCGTTCGACGCGGTGGTCGCCGTCATCGGCGAGACCCCGTACGCCGAGGGCAACGGCGACCTCCGCCGCACCATGGAGGCCGCGAAGCTCTACCCCGGCGACCTCGCCGTGCTGGACAAGGTCTCGGGCAAGGGCAAGCCGGTCGTCACGGTGTACGTGTCCGGCCGTCCGCTGCACGTCAACAAGGAGCTCAACCGCTCGGACGCCTTCGTGGCGGCCTGGCTGCCGGGCACCGAGGGCGGCGGCGTCGCCGACCTGCTGGTCCGCGGCCGCAACACCGGCGCGGGCTACACCGGCAAGCTCAGCTACTCGTGGCCGAAGAGCGCCTGCCAGTCCCCGCTCAACCCCGGTGACGAGGGCTACGACCCGCTGTTCAAGCTCGGCTACGGCCTGACCAACTCCAGCCGCACCACCGTTCCCGCGCAGAGCGAGGAGTCCCCCGCGACCTGCGGTGGCGGCGGTGGCGGCAACGCGACGGAGGACCTGGAGATCTTCAACCGCCAGGACGTCCCGCCGTACAAGTCCTACATCGGGTCCCCGGAGAACTGGGGCGGCACCGAGATCGGCGTCGACGGCACCGCCGCCCACGCCGAGCTCAACGTCGTCCCCGCCGACGTGAACGTGCAGCAGGACGGCCTGAAGGTCACCTGGACCGGCACCGGCCCCGGCCAGGTGTACATGCAGAGCCCCGGCACCGGCAACGACCTGCGCGGCTACCTGAACACCGACGCGGCACTGGTCTTCGACGTCATCGTGAACCAGCCGCCGACCAACAGGACCGTGGTGAGCACGCACTGCCTGTACCCGTGCTTCGCGGAGGTCCCCGTGACGAACCTGCTCACGAACCTGCCCGCGGGCAAGAACACGGTGAAGATCCCGGTCTCCTGCTTCGCGGCGGGCGGCCTGGACTTCGAACGCGTCAACACTCCCTTCCTCGTGTACACCGACGGCCCGCTCTCGGCCTCGTTCGCCAACGTCCGCTGGGTCCCCAAGGCGGGCACCGACCCGGACGCGAAAGCGTGCACTGACCTGAGTTAGCCAGGCGCTTCCGGTGGGGCGCCCGTCCCCCCCCCCCCCCCCAAACCCCCACACCACCCAAAAACAAAGGCCACGCCACCACTCAAATATAAAAAAAAAACAACCCACCAAAAACAACAAAAAAAAAAAAAAACAAAAAAAAA
>NZ_JBHYHC010000211.1:0-11405 GCF_042738955.1 Umezawaea sp. NPDC059074 | reverse complement strand
ATGGTTTTGTCGCCGGGCTTCGCCACTTATCCGGCCGGGGGGGCGATGGCCGGGGGCCGGGTCGGTGTCGGATCAGATGTTCTGGTTCGCGAAACCCTTGGTCGCGATCTTCGACAACATGCCCTGCCACACCGACGAGCTGGTGTGCGGGTCGCCGGTGACCGCGAGCGCGGACTTCAAGCCGTTGAACGCGTTCTGCGTGTTCGGCCCCCAGATGCCGTCGATCGCCAGGCCCGAGGCGCGGAAGTTGTTGCAGGTGGCCTGGACGAACTTGGTGTCGGACTCGGAGTCCTTGAGCACGCGGACCGGCATGCCGCCGAAGTCGGAGTGGATGTGGTCGGCGTGCTCGGCGTTGTACCAGCCGTCGAGCACGTAGCGGAACCGGCGGCGGCACACGGCTTCCGTGGCGAGGTAGCGCTTGCGGGTCGCGGCGGTGCCCGACGCGTGGGCCTGGTCGAGCGGCGAGATGGTGTTGCCGCCGGACCAGCGCACGTGGTCGAGGTCCATCGCGGTGCCCGCGCCGTGCTGGCCCTCCTTGTCGACGTAGAAGCCCGCCGACACGATGTAGCTGATCGAGCCGTAGCTCGCCGACAACGACCGCAGGTCGCGGATCCACGCGACGAGCGCGGTGTAGAACGCGTCGGTGACCTGCCAGTTGCGGGCGGTGGTGTTGCCGCGGTTGGACCGCCAGTAGTAGACGGGCGTGCCGTCGATCTTCTGGAACGTCATCAGCGCCAGCGCGCTGGGCGCGGCGGCGAACTCGGACTCGCGGTGCTGGTCGGCGATCTTCGGATCGGCGGCGGCCAGCCCCGGCGCGATGGCGGACAGTCCGGCGAGCCCCGCGACGGCCGCCGCGCCCGTGACGAAACCACGCCTCGAGAGGTTGTTCTCGAACACCTGCACTCCTCTGCGTCCTTGGCCGGCGGGAGCAGGGGAAGGGCCTGCCTCACCACCCGGCGCGACGGAGTCTATGGACGGCGTTCAGGGCGGGGAACCGCACTTGAACAGGCATTTTCCCGTTTCTTTACCGGCTGGGACGCCGCGGGGAGCCGATGAGTTTCGCCGCGGCGCGAGGTCACCACTGCCAGGAGCGCCGACCGGACCGGCGCTCCCCCACCCGAAGGAGACCCGTGGCGAAGCTCCTCTACTCGATGATCACCTCCCTCGACGGCTACGCCGAGGCGGCGGAGGGCGGCCTGGGCACCGGGGCCGAGGACCCGGAGGTGCACACGTTCGTCAACGACCTGTTCCGCCCGGTCGGCACGTACCTCTACGGCAGGCGGATGTACGAGACGATGGTCTTCTGGGAGACCGCGGACACCGGGCCCGACGTGCCCGAGCACATCCGGCAGTACGCCCGCGACTGGCGAGCCGCGGAGAAGGTCGTCTACTCCACGACCCTGGAGTCGGTGTCCAGCGCGAAGACCAGGATCGAGCGGTCCTTCGACCCGGACGTGGTGCGCGACCTCAAGGAGAGGGCCGACCACGACCTCACCGTCGACGGCCCGACCCTCGCGGCCCAGGCGATCAGGGCCGGTCTGGTGGACGAGTACCACCTGTTCACCACGTCGAGCGTCGTCGGCGGCGGCAAGCGGTTCTTCCCCGACGGCGTCCGCCTCGACCTCGACCTGACCGACGAGCGCGCCTTCGCCAGCGGACTCGTCTACACGCGCTACCGGACGCGGTCCTAGACTCCTCGCGGGGTTCGCCCGGCCCCACGAGAACTCCTTGGGGGACAACACCTTGGCGACGACGATCGTGAACGCGAAGGTGTTCGACGGCACGGCGGCGCGGGACTGGACCTCGGTCCGGTTCGACGACGGCCTGATCACCGACTGCTCGACCACCTCGACCGCCAGGGATGGCGACGAGGTGGTCGACGCGGCGGGCGGCACCGTGCTGCCCGGTCTGGTCGACACCCACGTGCACCTCGCGCCCGGCGCTCTGGCGCAGTCGTTGACCTTCGGCGTCACGACCGTCCTCGACATGTTCAGCAAGCCGGACATGGTGGCCGAGTCCAAGGAACGAGCGACGTCCTCGGACGTGGCCGACGTGCGGTCCTCCGGAATCGGCGCCACCGCGCCGGACGGGCACCCGTCGTTGATGTACGCCCCCTTCCCCACGCTGACCGCCCCCGACCAGGCCGAGCGGTTCGTCGCCGACCGGATCGCGGAGGGCTCCGACTACCTGAAGGTCTTCTCCGGCACCGGGGGCCTCTGGCCGTCGTTGGACGCCGACACGATCCGGGCGCTGGTCACCGCCGCGCACGCCCGCGGCCTGGTCGTCATCGCCCACGTCAGCTCGACGGCTGGCCTGGAGGAGGTCGTGGCCGCCGGTGTCGACGTGGTGGCCCACGTCCCCGTGGACGCCGACCTCGACCAGGCGTTGGTGGAGCGCTTGGCGGAGGCGGGCATCGCGGTCGGTCCGACGCTGGCCACCATCGAGAACACCCTCGGCGAACCGGGCGGCGCGGCGGTGGCGGGCGACCCTCGGCTCGCCGAGGCGCTGGGCGACACGTGGACCCGACGACTGGCCTCGGGCGTCCCCGTGATGCGCGGCCGGGTCCTGCCGCCCTACTCGCGGGCCGAGGACACCGTGCGCCGACTGGCCGACGCGGGCGTCACCCTGCTCGCGGGCACCGACGCGCCGAATCCCGGAACCGTGTTCGGCGCGAGCCTGCACCGGGAGCTGGAACTCCTCGTCCGGTGCGGCGTCGCCCCGGCGCGGGCGCTGGCCGCCGCCACCGCCGAACCGGCGCGGGTGTTCGGCCTCGCCGACCGCGGCCGGGTCGCGGTCGGCCTGCGGGCCGACCTGGTCCTCGTGGCAGGCGACCCGCTGGCGGACATCACCGCGACACGGGCGATCGAGCGGATCTGGCGGGCTGGCACGCCCTGCGACCGCCGCTCCTTCGTCGCGAGCGCCGCCGAGGCCGCCCAGCTCGACGCGTTCGACGCCCAGGTCGCGAAAGCCGTGGCGGCCGTGCGCGCCCGCCGGTCCGTCCGCTGACGCTCAGCCGCGCACGTGCAGGCCGAAACCGCTGCGGCCCTCGGGTTCCAGGCCTTCCTTCAGGTGCAGTGAGGGAATCTCGTAGTCGCCGAAGTTCTGCCGCCGGAACGGGATCGGCTCGGTGGTCTCCAGCGCGAGCAGGCGCTGCTCCCACGCCTTGGCGGCCACGGCGTAGTCCTCCGCGGACATCCGGTCCACGCTGTGCAGCACGAACGGCGGCAGCACCTCGACGCCGGTGTAGTGGAGGACGCCGTGCTGGATCGGGAACAGCAGGTCCTCGATGGGGCCGTTGATCCCGCGGGCCGAGTAGTGCGCCTCCGGACCGCCCGCGGTCACCGACAGCAGCCCCCTCCGGCCCGCGAGGGTGCCCTCGCCGAAGCGCTCGCCGTACTTGGTGTCGCTGTGCTCGCCGACGCCGTAGGCGAAGTTGAGGGTGAACACGCGGTCCATCCAGCCCTTGAGGATCGCGGGCACCGTGTACCACCACAGCGGGAACTGGAAGATGATCGTGTCGGCCCACAGCAGCTTCTCCTGCTCGGCCAGGACGTCCGGGGTGAGCGTCCCCGCGTCGAAGGCGCGGCCCGAGTCCGCCGCCACCCGCAACGGGCTGGAGGCGTCGGGGCCGTAGTCCGCCGCGTCCACGACGGCCTTCCAGCCCATCGCGTGCAGGTCGCTCACCCGCACCTCGTGGCCCGCACCCTCCAACGTGGACACGGCGAGGTCCTTCAGCGCTCCGTTCAACGACTTCGGCTCCGGGTGGGCGTGGACGATCAAGGTCTTCACGGTGTCTCCTTCGGATCGGGTGCTGCCGATCCTGCGGGCCGCGAGGCCCGGCGTTCAGGGGCTCCTCTTCCACCGGACGGGGGTTCCTGGTATCGGCAGGACCACCCTCACCGGGGCCCGCGAAGCCATACTGGGCGCATGGACGATCTCGCGGGCTTCCTGCGGACTCGGCGGTCCCGGATCGACCCCGCGAGCGTCGGCATCCCCACCGACCGGCACCGCAGGGTCGAGGGGCTGCGGCGCGAGGAGGTCGCGCACCTGTCCGGGGTCAGCGTCGACTACTACGTGCGTCTGGAGCAGGGCCGCGCGACCCAGCCGTCCCAGCAGGTGTTGGACGCGCTCGCCCGCGTCCTCGGCCTGGACGAGACCGAGCGCGGGCACCTGCGCAGGCTCGCCTGCCAACGCCCGCGCCGCACCAGGCCGTCGAGCGGGCGGATCCGGCCGGAGCTGCTGCGCGTCCTCGACCTCGTCACCGACGCGCCCGCGCTGATCATGGACCACCGGATGGACGTGCTCGCCGCGAACCGCCTCGCGAGCGCCCTCTACGGCCTGCCGATCCCCGGCCTGAACACCGCGAGGCACATCTTCCTCGAGGAGAACGAGCGCGGCCTGTACGCGGACTGGGACAGCTGCACCCTCGACGTGGTCGGGCACCTGCGCCTGGCTGCGGGCAAGCACCCCGACGACCCTCGCCTGGCCTCGGTCATCGGCGAGCTGTCGATGGGCAGCGAGCGCTTCCGCCGCCTCTGGGCCCGCGCGGACGTGCGCGCCCGCGGCCACGGCCGCAAGGCGTTCCAGCACCCGCTCGTCGGCCTGCTGGAACTGCACCAGGAGAACTTCGCGCTGCCGGACGGCTCGGGCCAGGAGCTGCTGGTGCTGTCCGCCACTCCCGGCAGCCCCTCCGAGGACGGGCTCCGGCTGCTCGCCGGTCTCGGCGCGACCAGCGACCACCCGCGCGCCGCGGTGACCCCACGGCCGTAGGAACGGTCGCGTTTCGGGGCGAATAGGCGCTTTGGGACCGGTGTCCTTTTCGGTTCTTACCGTCTTGACAGGCGGCAATCCGGAACTTAATCTCCGACAGCGCCGCCGAGAATTCAGAATGGAATTGTTCACATATCTGAACGAAAGGGCGGGCGAAGTCCCTGTTTCCCTTCGCCCGCTTTACCCTGCGAAAGGACGCAAAGATGCGCTTGCGCGCTCTACTCGCCTTTGTCGCGGTCCCTGCCCTGCTGGTCGGTACCGCGTACTCCGCACAGGCAGCCAATCCGGCCGTCGCGCCCGGCGGGAACTTCGACCTCTCGGTCTGGCAGTTGCAGGAGCCGGTGGGGTCGCCGGGTTCGCCGACGACCATTTCCTCGTCACGGCTGCAAGGCTCGAACGGATTCCAGGACTCGTACTTCTACACCGACAAAAAAGACGGCGCGATGACGTTCTGGGCGCCGGAGAAGGGCGTCACGACGCCCAATTCGAACTACGCCCGGTCGGAACTGCGGGAGATGAACCGCAGCGGGTCGGCGGCGAACTGGTCGCTGTCCGGGACGCACAAGCTGAGCGCCACGCTGCGCGTGGTCTCGGTGACGTCCAACGTCTGCGTCGGCCAGGTCCACCTCGGTTCCGGCGGCTCGTCGACGAAGCCGCTGCTGGAGCTGTACTACCGCGCGAGCGGTGACATCGTGCTGGGCACCGAGAACTCCCCCGACGGCGGCCAGACCCCGCACACGGTGGGTCATGTGGCCGTCGGCAAGACCTGGTCGTACACGATCGGCGTCACCGGCAACACGATCAACCTGACGGTGAACGGCACGACGACGCACTACAGCATCCCGTCGTCGTTCAACCAGTACAAGCAGTACTTCAAGGCGGGGTCGTACAACCAGTCGTCCTCCGACAGCACCACCAAGGGCGCGCGAGTCGCGTTCTACTCGCTCTCGGTCTCGCACAGCTGACCCGCGCGGGGCGGGAATTCCCTCCCGCCCCGCTCCGGTCGCCCACTGATCGACGCACGGCCTTCCGGGAGAATCAGGAAAAGGTCGGCGGTCCGTTCGAAGATTCGCCCTTCTCCTCCCGCACAGCACCGGCGCGGTGACGGGATCTCCGAATCATCGCGACCGAAGCGGAGAATCAGGAAAAGGGCGAGCCGTGACGGCCGTTCCCCGGTTCGCCACGCACCCCGCCGAAGCCGGACGCGCCATTCCTGACACAGCCCGATCAGTTCACCGCGCGGGCGTAGCGCTCGCCGAGGACGCGGAGGTGCTCGACGAGGGCGGGCGGCTCGGTGACGTGGAAGTCCAGGCCGAGCATCCCGATGTAGACGGCGATCAACTCCAGGCTGTCCGCCCCGGTCAGCAGCACCGACGTGGACTCGTCGACCGCCTCCACCACACCGACGGTCGGGTTGATCCGCGCCAGCACGTCCTCCGCGGATGCGAACACGGTGATGCTCGCGTGCACCTTCCAGCCCGCCGTGGCCACGTCGCGCAGGACGAACGCCGGGTAGTCCCCGCCGGGCAGCGGCGTCGGCGGGAAGCGGCGGCCGGTCGCCATCCGCAGCGTGAGCCAGTCGACCCGGTACGTGTGCCACGCGCCCGTCTCCGGTCCCCGCGCCACGAGGTACCAGTGCCGTTCCCAGCTCACCAGCCGGTACGGCTCCACCAGCACCGGCCAGTCCCCGAACGGCGCGGAGGCGTCGTTGCGCCGCGGCGCGTCGTCCGGGCGGGCCGGGGCCGGGTAGTCGAACCGGAGCAGTGCCGAGTCGCGGATCGCCGCCGCGATGGCCGCCAGCACGGTCGCGCCCACCACGGGGTCCGGGACGTTGCCGTCGGTGTTCGACGGCCCCTCGGCCATCGCCTGGTGCAGGGCGGTCACCTGCCGCCGCAGCCGGTGCGGCAGGACCTGCTGGAGCTTCGCCAACGCCCGCGTCGCACTGTCCTCGATGCCCGCGACCCCGCGGCCGGCCCGCAGCCCGATCGCGACCGCCACGGCTTCCTCGTCGTCGAGCAGCAACGGCGGCAGCTTCGCCCCCGCGCCCAGCCGGTAGTGCCCGGCGGGCCCGCGCACGGCCTCGACCGGGTACCCCAGTTCGCGCAGCCGGTCGACGTCGTTGCGGACCGTCCGCCCGGTGACGTTCAGCCGCTCGGCGAGTTCGGAGCCCGGCCACTCCGGCCGCGACTGCATCAGTGCCAGCAGGGCGAGCAACCGGGAAGAAGTCTCCAACATCCGCCGACTATATAGGAACCAAGTGTTCCTATAGGGCTTCTAGCGTATGAGTCATGACGAACAACGAGATCCGCCCCTTCCGCGTCGAGATCCCCGAGGCCGACCTGGCCGACCTCGACGTGCGCCTCGCCCGCACCCGGCTGCCCCGGCCCGCCCCCACCGACGACTGGGAGTACGGCACCCCGAACAGCTACCTCGGAGAGACCGTCGAGCACTGGCGGACCGCGTTCGACTGGCGCGCGGAGGAAGCGCGGATGAACGAGTTCCCGCAGTACCTGACCGAGGTCGACGGGCAGACCGTGCACTTCGTCCACGTGCCGTCGAAGGAGGAGAACGCGACCCCGTTGCTGCTCCTGCACAGCTACCCCGGCTCGTTCGCCGAGTTCCTCGACCTGATCGGCCCGCTCACCGACCCCGTCGCCCACGGCGGTGACGCCGCGGACGCGTTCTCGGTCGTCGTGCCGTCGATCCCCGGCTTCGGGTTCAGCACCCCGCTCACCGGCGGCGGCTGGACGATGAGGAGGGTCGCGGAGACGTTCGACGAGCTGATGCGACGGCTCGGCTACGACTCCTACGGCACGCACGGCAGCGACGCGGGCGCGATGATCTCCCGCGAGTTCGGCCTGCTGAAGCCGGAGGGCTTCCTCGGCCTGCACGTGCTCCAGCTGTTCTCGTTCCCGTCCGGGGACCCGGCGGAGTTCGAGAAGCTCGAACCGAAGGACTACGCCGCGCTGGAGCACCTGAAGTGGTTCCAGTCGGTCGGCGGCTACAACCAGATGAACGCCACCCGCCCGCAGACCGTCGCGGTCGGCATCGCCGACTCGCCGGTCGGGCAACTGGCCTACAGCGAGCTGTTCACCAACTTCGGCAACGGCACGAGCCTCGTGACGCCCGACCAACTCCTGACCCAGGTCACCCTCTACTGGTTCACGAACACCCAGGCGACCGCCGGGCGCTACCACTTCGAGGAGGCCAAGGCCGCCCGCGAGCCGGAGGTGAACACGTCGCGGACCGGCGTCGCCGTCTTCGCCGACGACTTCAAGACCATCCGCGCGTTCGCCGAGCGGGACAACTCCGCGATCGTGCACTGGTCGGAGTTCCCCGACGGCGGCCACTACGCCGCGCTGGAACGCCCGCAGGCGCTCGTCGGCGACCTCCGGACCTTCTTCCGCTCGTAGCACGCGGCGAGGGGAAGGCGTTCCGGAAACGCCTTCCCCTGCGGAAGACGTGCTCGACGTCGCAACCGGCGCGGTGGCGCACCGCGCCGGGGCCGTCACCCCACCGGGGTGTCGAACGCCTTCTCGTCGAGGAAGCCGCCGGACTGGTGGCGCCACAGCTTCGCGTACGTGCCGCCCGCGGCGAGCAGTTCGCCGTGGGTGCCCTGTTCGACGATCCGCCCCTGGTCGAGCACGATCAGCCGGTCCATCCGCACGACCGTGCTCAACCGGTGCGCCACGACGATCGCGGTGCGGTCCTCCATGAGCCGCCACAGCGCCTCCTGGACCAGCACCTCGCTCTCCGAGTCCAGCGCGCTGGTCGCCTCGTCCAGCAGCAGGATCGGCGCGTCGCGCAGGATCGCGCGGGCCAGCGCCACCCGCTGCCGCTGGCCGCCGGACAGCTTGACGCCGCGTTCGCCGACCATCGTGTCGAACCCGTCGGGCAGCGCGTCGGCGAACTCCGTCACGTGCGCGGCGTGCGCGGCGCGGCGGATCTCCGCGTCGGTCGCGCCCGGCCGCGCGAACGCGATGTTCTCGCGCAGGGTCCGGTGGAACATGGCCGGGTCCTGCGGCACGTACGCGATCAGCCCGCGCAGGTCGGCCTGGCGCAGGCGGGCGATGTCCTGGCCGCCGACCAGGATGCGGCCCCGGTCGACGTCCATCAGCCGCAGCAGCAACCGGGTGAGCGTGGTCTTGCCGCCGCCGGACCGGCCGACCAGCCCGATCCGCGTGCCCGCCGGGATGTCCAGGTCGAGCCCGTCGAACAGCGGTTCGCCGCCGCCGTGCCCGAACACGACCTCCTCGAACCGGACACGGGAGTCCTTGGCGCGCAGCAGCTCCGGCTGCGACGGGTCGAGCACGGTCGGCGGGTCGAGCAGCAGCTCGGTGAACTGGGCGGCCTCGGTGAGGGCGCTCTCCACCTGCCGGTAGATCTGGTTGAACTCGAACATGATCCGGGTGGCGTTGCCGAAGTACGCGAACGTCACCACGATCGCCTCCACACCGAGGCCGCCGCTCACGCCGACCGCCACCGCAAGGCCGAGCGCGTTGGTCAGCACGGACAGCGGCGCGATCACCGTGTCGATGCGCAGGTTGCCGTAGTCCCACGACCGCAGCATCAGCGTCCGCTGCTCGGCCGCGCGGGTCCGGTGCTCCGCGCTCTCGCGCGGTTCGGCGGCGAACGCCCGCACTGTCTCCATGTTCGTGAGGGTGTCGGAGATGTGGCCGGACACCCGCGCGATGGCGGCCTCGCGCCGGTCGACCAGTCGTTGCCTACGGCGGATGAGTGGCGCGACCACGAACCCCGTGACCAGGATCAGGCCCAGCAGCACCACGACCAGCAGCGGGTCGTAGTTCCACAGCACGACGCAGGCGAAGCCGAGCGGGATCAGGTTCGCGAACACCTTGAACGCCAACGCGTCCACGAAGTCCTCGAAGCGGAACGCGAAGCTCAGCGCCCGTTTGGTGAGCGACCCGGCGAAGTTGTCGTGGAAGAACGCCGCGTCCTTCTCCAGCAGCTCGTCCATGGCGAGCGCCGACAGGTGCTCGATGCCGCGCCCGTCCGTGCGGTTGAGGCAGTGAATCCCGATGCGCCACAACACTTCCGACAGCAGCATGAGGCCGCCGAAGGCGAGCACGTACGGCAGCACGGCGGCGAACCCCGTGACGCCGCCCGACGCGAGCCGCCCCACGAGCGCGCCGACCGCCAGCGGCGCGAGGTAGAGCTGGCACGTGACGCCCAGCGCGGGCGCCACGAGACCACCGACGGCGACGAGCCCGTGACGCCGCAACTCCTTGCCGTACAAGCGCAAAGCGAGCAGCACCGCAGTCCTGCGGACGGGTTTCTCCGTCACTGGCACGACCATCCGACCCCCTCCCGGCACTCCCATCGTGCCGCAGGAGGTCGTTCCGGGGTTACCGAATATCAGCTCACCGGTTCCAGGACCGCTCGTAGAGCTGGACGCCGTTCGCGTCGCGCGCCACGGCGTGGACGACGAGCGGTTCGGGCCGCGCCTGGGGGCCGGTCACGTCGTACGGCGGGACGAGGAACGCGAAGGTGCGGCCCGCCACCGTGACCGGTTGCGGTGGTCCGCCGCTGAGGCTGATCTCCATGGTCGCGACCTCGGGGCGCAGCTCGCCCCCGACGATCATGCGGTCGCCCTCCACGGCGGTGTCGACGTTCATCACGGCGGGCGCTCCGCTGTTCACCAGGAGGGTCCGGACGGCCTCGGTCCGCTCCCCGTCCGACCGGCACGCCACCAGGCTGTCCGTGCTGCGGCCGAGCACGAGCCGACCGCCGGGGTAGGCCACGAGCGCCCCCGGTTGGTAGGAGTCCGGGTCCGGCAGCGGCCGGGACGACCGGGCCAGGCAGTCGCCGAGCGCCTGGCCCGCGTCGGACGCGCGGTCCGGCGCGGGGCCGTCAGGCCGGTCGCGCACCAGGACCGCGGGCACTGCGGGCGCGCTCAACTCCCGGACGGCGGTGGGGTCCTCCGAGTCGATCTCGTTGACGGTCATCCGCGTCCCGGTCAGGTTCACCCCCGCACGCCCGACGAACAGGTGGTCGCCCGACTCGGTCTTGAGCGAAACGCTGCCGTTCGGGCCGGTGCCCTTGAGCGCGATCCGGCTCCAGTCCACGTCGGTGACCCCGGCGACCACGCCCTCGCGGCTGTACAGGAGGGCTGCGGTGCCGGACGTCGGCGCGGCGTTCGGGTCGGTCACAGTGGCCGTGGTGGCGGTGGTCTGGCAGAACAGCGGCTTGCCGTCCGCGCGGGCGGCGACCACGCCGACCTGGGAGTCGCCCGCGGTGAACACGGCCGTCCAGCGCGAACGGTCGGGGTAGCGGTCGGCAACGCCCTGCTGCCGGACGGCGTCCCAGCAGCGGTCCAGCGCGACGCCTGCGACCGCCTGGTCCACCGTCGTGCCCGCCACCGGGACCGGGCGCCGCGGCGTCGGCGGTGCCTCGTCGGGTGTCTGCCTCAGCACGAGGACCGTTCCGCCGAACAGCACCACGGCGGCCGCCACCGCGAGGAGCCTGCCGGGGACCGCGCGGCGTGGACGGCGGTTCAGGGCCGCCTCGGCCTCGGCGCGCAACCGGTCCCGCTGGTCGGCGGGCAGCGCACGGCGGGCGGCGATCTCGTCGATCGGGACGTTCTCCCACCGCACACGGGCGAGGCTCGCGTGCAC
>NZ_JBHYHC010000210.1:0-11433 GCF_042738955.1 Umezawaea sp. NPDC059074 | reverse complement strand
AAAACCCCCGTTTTGTGTTTTCAAGGCGTGAATCATCCCTTAAAATGACAAAACGGGTGCGAAGGCGCTTCGGATCGGGGTGGGGAGAGGGGGCTGGGAGCTACCCTGGTTGGGTGCGTCCGTTAGGTGGTGGGGCCTGCTGTCCAGTGGCTGATGGTGCCCTGGTGGATGGTTGCGTAGATGGTGTCCCTTGCTCTGTTGGCCTCGTCGTCTGAGAGGGTGCGGGTCAGGTCTCGTAGGACTACTCGTAGTAGGACGTTCTTTTGGCCGGGTTTTGCGCCTAGTCTTGCTGCTGCTGTTGGGGGTAGGTCCTCTATGGGGGTTTCTGAGAGGATTTTGATTTCTTCTGCTAGGTCGCCGATGGCTGTTCTTACCTGGTCGCCTAGGGTTTCGTCGTCTGCGTGGGCGTCTACTGCTACTGAGAGGTCTCTGGTTACCGGGGGGTGTTTGGAGACCTGTTTGTAGGGGGTCAGGTCTTGCATTTGGGTGGCGATTCTTGGGTCTGTCGCTGTCAGCAGGCGGATGTCGGGGATGTTTTTGCGGAGCATGAGTAGGCGGTCCAGGCCTAGGCCCAGGGCGATGCCGGTTACTGTCGTGCCTAGGCCTGCTCGGTCGAGGACGTGTCTGGCTGCTTGGCCGCATTCGGCTACTTCCAGCCAGGTGCCGTCTACCAGGACGTCTACCTGGTGGCCGTTTTCCGTGTAGGGGTGGGTGGCTGGGATGAGGCGCAGGGTGGCGTTGGGGAGTGCTGCCCTGACTGCGGTGACCACCAGGTCGTTCAACTGGGTGGGGGTGTGGCTGATGCGCCAGAGGTCCAGTTGGTGGGGGGTTCCTGTGTGGATGCGGTCCACCGCGTCTCGGCGGTAGACGGCACCTGTGCAGGCCAGGAGGACGTCGGTCCAGGTGTTGTCCTCTGCTGCGAGGCGGCGGAGTGACAGGGGGATCATGGCGCTGGTGTGGCTTCTGAGGACTCGGTTGTCGTCGAGGTAGCGCGTGTAGCGGGCGTCCCTGGTGATGGCGTCCGGTGGGTAGCCGAGGTTGGTGTAGTTGTCGGCGATGGTGGTGATGGGGTCCTCGCGGACCACGCGTAGGTCTGCCGTGCCTTGTGTGGCTTTGAGGATGTCGTTCAGGAGTAGTTGGATCGCGTGGGGGCCCTGGGTGGGGTCTGTGAGGTCGCGCGGAAGCATTGCGGTGTCCTGTCGGTGAGTGTGGACGGGCGGGGTTTCCCCTCGGCCGGTCCTGTCACCGGGTGTGGATCAGCGCAGGCCGACTACCCCGGCGACCGGTGCTCCCGGCCGGGGGTGGGTAAATCGGCGCGTCACGTGCACGTCGTCAACGGTAGCAGGGGGATCAAGCATGATGTGCGCATGCTGACGAACAAGGGCGCCGACTTCGAGTCGTTCTGGAGCGAGCGCCACCTGTGCACGTTGACGACGGTGCGGGCCGACGGCACGCCGCACGTCGTGCCCGTCGGGGTGACGGTCGACGTGGAAACCGGTGTGGCGCGGGTCATCACGTCCGGTGGGTCGCACAAGGTGCGGCACGTCCTGGCGGGTGGTGAAGGTGGTGTCGCCGCTGCTGTGTGCCAGGTGGACGGTCGTCGGTGGTCGACGTTGGAGGGTGTGGCCGTGGTGCGGCGCGAGGCTGACGTGGTGGCGGATGCGGAGCGTCGGTATGCCGCTCGGTATCGGCAGCCACGGGTGAACCCGCAGCGTGTCGTGATCGAGATTCGGGTCACGCGTGCGTTGGGGACCGTGTGATCGCGGTCGTCGGCATCGGGGTCGACGGGTGGGACGGGCTGTCGCCCGCCGCTCGGGACGAGGTCGAGGCCGCGCAGGTGTTGATGGGGAACACGCGGCAGTTGGAGATGGTGCCGGGGGACTTCGAGCGGATCGCGTGGCCGTCGCCGATGCTGCCCGCGTTGCCGGGGCTGTTCGAGGCCAATCGGCACCGGCGGGTGTGCGTGCTGGCCAGTGGGGACCCGATGTTCCACGGGATCGGGTCGACGTTGATCCGGTTGCTGGGGCGGGAACGGGTGCGGATCGTGCCGCACCCGTCGTCGGTGTCGTTGGCTTGTGCGCGGTTGGGGTGGGCGGTCGACGACGTCGACGTGGTGAGCATGGTGGCGCGGCCCGTTGAGCTGCTGCACCCGGTGTTGGCTCCTGGGCGGCGGGTGTTGGTGTTGGGGTCTACGCCGTTGGCGGTGAAGGACCTGCTGGTCGAGCGTGGGTACGGGGCCAGTGTGGTGACGGTGTTGGAGCGCCTTGGGGGGCCGGGGGAGCGAATTCACGAGGATTTGTCCTATGTGGATCCGTTGCATGTGCTGGCGATCGAGTGTGTTGGTGCTGCGGTGTTGTCGCGGGTTCCTGGGTTGCCTGATGACGTTTACGAGCACGATGGGCAGTTGACCAAGCGTGAGGTGCGTGCTGTGACGTTGGCGCAGCTCGCGCCCGCGCCGGGGCAGTTGTTGTGGGACGTTGGTGCTGGGGCCGGCTCGATCGCGATCGAGTGGGCGCGGGTGCACCCGGCTTGTCGGGCGTTCGGGATCGAGCACCACGCCGAGCGGGCCGAGCGGATCGGGCGGAACGCGCGGGCGTTGGGGGTGCCCGGTGTGCACGTGGTGGTGGGGAAGGCGCCGGAGGCGTTGAAGGACCTGGAACGGCCGTCGGCGGTGTTCATCGGTGGTGGGTTGACCGTGCCGGGTGTGGTGGAGGCGTGTTGGGAGGCGTTGCTGCCCGGTGGGCGGCTCGTCGTGAACGCGGTGACGATGGAGTCGGAGGCGGTGATCGCGCGGTGGCACCCGGAGTTGGGTGGGGACCTGACGCGGATCGCGATCAACCGGGGGTCGCCCGTGGGTGGGTTCACCGGGTGGCGGCCGCACATGCCGGTGACCACGTGGGCCGTGACGAAGGACGTCGGATGAGGGAGTTTCGATGACCGTGCACTTCATCGGCGCCGGGCCCGGTGCCGCCGACCTGATCACGCTGCGGGCGGCCAGGTTGCTCGGCTCGTCGCCGGTCTGCCTGTACGCCGGGGCGCTCGTGCCGGACGAGGTGCTGGAGCACTGCCCGGCGGGCGCGAGGCTGGTGGACACGGCGAACTTGACGTTGGACGAGATCGTGGCCGAGCTGGTCGCGGCACATGAGGCCGGGTTGGACGTGGCTCGGCTGCACTCCGGTGATCCGTCGGTGTTCAGCGCGATGGCCGAGCAGATGCGGCGCTTGGACGCTGTCGGGGTGCCGTACGACGTGACGCCGGGGGTGCCCGCGTTCGCGGCCGCCGCGGCGTCGTTGAAGCGGGAGCTGACGGTGCCGGGGGTGGGGCAGACCGTGGTGCTGACCCGGACGTCGGCGCGGGCCACGCCGATGCCGCCCGGTGAGGACCTGGCGACGTTGGGGGCTTCCGGGGCGACGATGGTGTTGCACCTGGCGGTGCAGCGGATCGAGGAAGTGGTGGCGGAACTCGTGCCCCACTACGGGGTCGAGTGCCCGGTGGCGGTCGTGGCGCGGGCCAGCCGGGAGGACGAGGTGGTCGTGCGCGGCACGTTGGCCGACATCGCTGAGCAGGTGATCGCGGCGGGCATCAAGCGCACGGCGGTCATCGTGGTGGGGCGGGTGTTGAACGCGTCGCAGTTCGTCGACAGCCACCTGTACTCGGCGGAGCGCTGCCGGTCGTGATCCTGATTCTCGGGGGAACTGGGGAGGCGCGGCGGTTGGCCGGGTTGTTGCCCGGTGAGGTGGTGTCGTCGCTTGCTGGGCGGGTGAGTGATCCTCGGTTGCCCTCGGGCGAGGTGCGGGTGGGCGGGTTCGGTGGGGTCTCTGGGCTCGTGGAGTGGTTGCGGGCCAACGGGATCACGGCCGTTGTTGATGCCACGCACCCGTTCGCGGCGGGGATCACGGCCAACGCGGTCGCGGCGACGGCGGTGGTCGGTGTGCCGCTGCTGGTGTTGCGGCGGCCGGGGTGGGAGCAGGGCCCTGGCGACGACTGGCGGTGGGTGGACTCGTTGGAGGAGGCCGCCGTCGACCTGCCGGGGGAGCGGGTGTTCCTCACGACCGGGCGGCAGGACATCCGGGTGTTCGCCGGGGTGGACCGGTTCTTCCTCGCTCGGTCGGTGGAGCCGCCGGAACCGCCTGTGCCCCAACGGATTCGTGTGCTGCTGGAGCGGGGGCCGTTCACCGTGGACGGTGAGGTGGCGTTGATGCGGGAGCACGCGATCGACGTGCTGGTGACCAAGGACAGCGGGGGTGAGCAGACCTCGGCGAAGCTGGTGGCCGCTCGGATCCTGGGGATTCCGGTCGTGGTGGTGCGGCGGCCGCCCGCGCCCGCCGCGCCGACCGTGGAGACGGTCGACGCGGCGGTCGAGTGGGTCAGGCGGGGTAGCGCCGGGGGGTGAAGACCTGGCCCTGACCGGTGATCCTGGTCGTGGTCGAGCCGATCAGCAGCAGGCAGCGCATGTCCACCACCGACGGGTCCAGGTCGGCCAGGCGGACGACGCGGACGTGCTCCTCGGGGCCGCCGACGTCGCGGCCGATCACCACGGGGGTGTCCGGGGAGCGGTGGGCCAGCAGCAGATCTCGGGCGGCCTCGACCTGCCACGTGCGGCTGCGCGACGCCGGGTTGTAGATCGCCAGCACCAGGTCGGCCTTGGCGGCGGCTTCCAGGCGGCCCGCGATGATCTCCCACGGCTTCAGGCGGTCCGACAGGGAGACCACGCAGTAGTCGTGGCCGAGTGGTGCGCCGACCCGGCTGGCGACGGCGTGCGCGGCGGTCAGGCCGGGGAGCACGCGGACCGGGACCGAGGAGAACTGCTCCTCGTCGCCGACCTCCAGGACGGCGCTGGCCATCGCGAACACGCCGGGGTCGCCGGAGGACACGACGACCACCCGTGACCCGGACTTGGCCAGGTCCAGGGCGAACGCGGCGCGCTCAGCCTCGACCCGGTTGTCCGACGGGTGCTTGCGCTGGTGCGGGTTCGGCGGCACGCGGTCCAGGTACGGGCCGTAGCCGATCAGGTCGTCGGCCGACGCCAGCGCGTCGCGCGCCTCCGGCGTCAGCCACTCGCGACCCGCCGGGCCGAGGCCGACGACCACGACCTCGCCGACAGACGTGCGTTTCCGGGGCTGCGAGGGGAGAACGGCCAGCGAGAAGTACGGGACGGTGTCCGGGTCTACTTCGGACAGTGGCGCGGTCCGCTGCTTGCCGGTCGTGGCGCGTTCCACGTACCAGGCGTCGTCCAGGCGTCCGGCCGACTCCAGCGCCGTGCGGACGCCCTTGAACGTCCTGCCCAGCTTCATGATCGCGGCGGAGTCGGTGTGCGCCAAGTGGTCGGCGAGCACGTCCGGCGGCAGCGTGCCGGGCAGGATCGTCAACACCTCGTCGCGCTCCACCAGCGGCCTGCCGAGCACCGCCGAGCCCGCGCTGACCGACGTCACGCCGGGCACGACCTCGGTCGGGTACCTGTCGGCCAACCGCTTGTGCAGGTGCATGTACGAGCCGTAGAAGAACGGGTCGCCCGCCGCCAGCACGACGACGTTCCGCCCGGCGTCGAGGTGCGCGGCCAGTCGTGCGGCGCACTCGACGTAGAACTCGTCGATGCTGCCCTGGTAGTCGTCGGTGTCCTCGGTGGTGACCGGGTACACCAGCTGCTCCTCGACCTGCCCCTCGCGCAGGTACGGGGCGGCGGTCGCCCGAGCGATGCTGCGGCCGTGGCGCGCGCTGTGGAACACGACCACGTCCGCCGCGCCGATCAGCCTGGCCGCCTTGACCGTGACCAGTTCCGGATCGCCGGGACCCACCCCGACGCCGTACAGCGTGCCCGTCATTCTTCCTCGCTCGCGATCGCGTTGACGGCCGCCGCGGTGATGGCGCTGCCGCCCCGACGTCCGCGCACGACCAGGTACTCCAGGCCCAACTCGTTGGCCGCCAAGGCTTCCTTCGACTCGACGGCCCCGATGAAGCCCACCGGGATGCCCAGCACGGCTGCGGGCTTCGGCGCTCCCGCGTCGATCATGTCCAGCAGCCGGAACAACGACGTGGGCGCGTTGCCGATGGCCACGACCGCCCCCTCCAGGTGGTCGCGCCACAGCTCCATCGCCGCCGCGCTGCGCGTGGTCTCCAACCGCGCGGCCAGGTGCGGCACGCGGCTGTCGCCCAGCGTGCACAGCACCTCGTTGTCGGCGGGCAGCCGCTTGCGGGTGATGCCCGCCGCGACCATGGTGGCGTCGCACAGGATCGGCGCGCCCGCCAGCAGCGCGGCGCGGGCGTCCGCGACCACGTTCGGCGAGAAGGCGATGTCCTCGACGAGGTCGACCATGCCGCTGGCGTGGATCATCCGAACCGCCACCCGCGAGACGTCGGCCGGTAACCCGCCGAGATCCGCCTCGGCGCGGATCGTGGCGAACGACCGCCGGTAGATCTCGGCACCGTCCTGGAGGTAGCTCGTCAACTCGTCTCCTCGTAGCCGTCGCCGGTCGCGACGAACTCGATCACGTCTCCGGACGGTCGTCCGCAGCGTCGTGCGCAGCCCGCCCAGTGCACCGGTCGGGTGTGGGGGGTGCCCAGCCAGTTCCGCGCGTCGGTCCGCACGTCGGCCAGCGACTTGGCGCAGCCCGGTCGGCCGGTGCAGGCGGTCACGCCGTGCCAGGGGGAGTCGGGGTCGGTGATCAGGCCGAGCCCGGTCAGGTCGGGGGAGCCGGGGAGGACCAGGCCGCGCCACGGCGTGAGCCGGAGCCCGGTGTCGAGGTCGGCGAGGGCGGCGGCTTGGTGGGCGTCGAGGCGGCCGAGGGGGGCTCCGACGACGAATTTGTCGCCCGCCGGGCCGGGGAGCGGGGGAGTCGTGGTGACGGGGAGGCGTTCGGCGGTCGGGGTGCCGAGGGCCGCGGTGATCCGGGCGACGAGGTCGGGCACCTCCGCCAGTCGCCACGCGCTGCCGCGCTCGGCGGCGAAGAGGCGGGCGGCCTCGATCACGGCGGCCACGGGGTCGGTCGGCCGGAGGCCGGTGTCCTTCCCAGCGAGCAGGAGGGCGTCGCCGATCAGGCCGATGTCGCCGCCCAGTCCGGCGACCTCCGCGCCGACCGTGACGAGGAAGCGGCCGGGGAGGTCGGCGAGTGCGGGAGTGGCGCAGATCGCGTCGTCGATCTCGTCCACGACGGCCTGGGTGGTGTCGGAGAGGGGCGCGGCAATGATGTTGCGCACACGTTCGTGGGTCAGGGAGGGCAGCAGGCCCGCCGCGGCCATCCGCTCGCCGAGCTCGAACTGGGCCCCGTCGGCCAGGCCGCGGATCTGGACGTTGGCCCGCGAGGTGAGTTCCAACTGGCCGTCGCCGAGGTCGGCTGAAGCGGTCACGATGGCCCTGAACTGGACTTTCGTCAGCGTGCCGCCAGGGACGCGGAGGCGCGCGAGGCCGCCGTCGGCCGCGGGGTGCACGTCGATAGCGCCTGGACAGGCGTCGGCGTGAGTTCGCTCCTTCGGCACGCGCCGGATGCTACGTGACGGCTGTACTGTCAGGCCGAACGGCGAAGCAGCGAGGAAGTCGGTGCGAATCCGACGCGGTCCCGCCACTGTCACCGGAGTGATCCGGGAGCCAGGAACTCCGCTCCGCCGTGTGCCGACGACTTGGGGCGAGGACCCCGGAGTGGAGCTTTCGCGTGATCCTGCTGCTGTCGACCTCCGACACCGACCTGCTGTCCGCACGGGCCAGTGGCGCGGACTACCGGCTCGCCAACCCCTCGCGCCTCGGCGTCGACGACCTGCCCGAGCTGGTCGAGGGCGCGGACGTGGTCGTCGTGCGCATCCTCGGCGGTCGCCGCATGTGGGAGGAGGGCCTGGACGCCCTGCTCGCGGGCCCGCGCCCGGTGGTCGTGCTCGGCGGCGAGCAGAACCCCGACGCGCCGCTGATGGAGCTGTCCACGGTGCCCGGCGGCGTGTGCGCGGAGGCCCACGCCTACCTCGCGCACGGCGGCGCGGCGAACCTCGCGGAGCTGCACAACTTCCTGTCCGACACGATCCTGCTGACCGGCAACGGCTTCGCGCCGCCTGTCCCCGCGCCCAACTGGGGCCTGCTCGAACGCCCGGAGCCCGCCGGTGACGGCCCGACCGTCGCGGTCCTCTACTACCGCGCCCACCACGTGGCCGGGAACGTCGCCTTCGTGCACGCCCTGTGCGACCAGATCGAGGCCAAGGGCGGCCGCGCGCTGCCGGTGTACTGCTCGTCGCTGCGCACCGCCGAGGCCGAGCTGCTGGCCGTGCTGGGCACCGCGGACACGCTGATCGTCACGGTGCTCGCGGCGGGCGGCAGCAAGCCCGCCACCGTCGGCGCGGGCGGCGAGGACGAGGCGTGGGACGTCGGCGCGCTGGCCGCGCTGGACGTGCCGATCCTCCAGGGCCTCTGCCTGACCAGCAGCCGCGCGGCGTGGGACGAGAACGACGACGGCCTCTCGCCGCTGGACACCGCGACCCAGGTCGCGATCCCGGAGTTCGACGGCCGGATCATCACGGTTCCCTTCTCCTTCAAGGAGATCGACGAGGACGGACTCACCGTCTACGTCGCCGACCCGGAGCGCGCGGCGCGCGTGGCGGGCATCGCGCTGGGCCACGCCCGCCTCCGCCACACCCCGCCGTCCGAGCGCAAGATCGCCGTCATGCTGTCGGCGTACCCGACGAAGCACTCCCGCATCGGCAACGCCGTCGGCCTGGACACCCCGGCCAGCGTCGTGCGGCTGCTCACGGCGTTGCGGGAGCAGGGCTACGACATCGGGGCTCCCGGCGAGCTTCCCGGCGTCGAGCAGCTGGACGGCGACGCGCTGATCCACGCGCTCATCGCCGCCGGCGGGCAGGACCCGGACTGGCTGACCGAGGAGCAGTTCACCGGCAACCCGGTCCGCATGACCGCCGCCCGGTACCGCGCGTTCTTCGCCACGCTGCCCGAGGACACGCGCGCGGAGATGGAGCAGCATTGGGGGCAGGCGCCCGGCGAGCTGTTCGTGGACCGGTCGAAGGACGCCGACGGCGAGATCGTCCTGGCCGCGCTGCGGGCGGGCAACGTCGTCGTCATGGTGCAGCCGCCGCGCGGCTTCGGCGAGAACCCGATCGCGATCTACCACGACCCGGACCTGCCGCCGAGCCACCACTACCTGGCCGCGTACCGCTGGCTGGCCGACGACTTCGGCGCGCACGCCGTCGTCCACGTGGGCAAGCACGGCAACCTCGAGTGGCTGCCCGGCAAGACGGTCGGCATGTCCTCGGGCTGCGGCACCGACGCCGCCCTCGGCGACCTGCCGCTGATCTACCCGTTCCTCGTCAACGACCCCGGCGAGGGCACCCAGGCCAAGCGCCGCGCCCACGCCACCCTCGTCGACCACATGGTGCCGCCGATGGCGCGCGCCGACAGCTACGGCGACATCGCCAGGCTGGAGCAGTTGCTGGACGAGCACGGCAACATCGCCGCCATGGACCCGGCGAAGCTGCCCGCCATCCGGGCCCAGATCTGGACCCTCATCCAGGCCGCGAAGCTGGACCACGACCTGGGCTTGGAGGACCGCCCGCACGACGCCGAGTTCGACGAGTTCATCCTCCACGTCGACGGCTGGCTCTGCGAGATCAAGGACGTCCAGATCCGCGACGGCCTGCACGTCCTCGGCGAGGCCCCCACCGGCGACGCCCGCGTGGGCTTGGTCTTGGCGATGCTCCAGGCGAAGCAGATGTGGGCGGGCCAGGTCGCGGCCCTGCCCGGCCTGCGGGAAGCGTTGGGGCTCAACGAGGACGGCTCCGAGACCCGCACGACGACCGACGACATCGAGACCACCGCCCGCGCCCTCGTCCAGGGCATGGAAGACGCCGGGTGGTCCCGTGAGGCCGCGCGCACGTTGACGGACTCCGACCAGGTGGCCCGCATCCTGGAGTTCGCGGCCGACGAGATCGTCCCCCGCCTGGCCCGGACGACGGACGAGATGACCAACGTCCTGCACGCCCTCGACGGCGGCTACGTCCCGGCGGGCCCGTCCGGTTCACCGTTGCGCGGCTTGGTCAACGTCCTGCCCACCGGCCGCAACTTCTACTCCGTGGACCCGAAGGCCATCCCGTCGAGGCTCGCGTGGGAAACCGGCCAGGCCATGGCGGACTCACTGCTGGCGCGCTACCGCAGTGAAACCGGCGAATGGCCGCCTTCGGTGGGGTTGTCCGTTTGGGGCACTTCCGCCATGCGCACGTCCGGCGACGACATCGCGGAAGTGTTCGCACTCATGGGCGTCCGCCCGGTCTGGGACGACCAGTCCCGCCGCGTCACCGGCCTGGAACCCATTCCCCTGGAGGAGTTGGACCGCCCCCGCATCGACGTGACGGTCCGGATCAGCGGCTTCTTCCGCGACGCGTTCCCGCACGTCGTGGCAATGCTCGACGACGCCGTACAACTGGTGGCCGCCCTGGACGAGCCCGCCGAGTCCAACTACGTGCGGGCTCATGCCCAGGCTGACTTGGCTGAACACGGCGACGCCCGCCGCGCCACCATGCGGATCTTCGGCTCCAAGCCGGGCGCGTATGGAGCGGGTTTGCTGCCGCTGATCGACAGCCGGAACTGGCGAGACGACGCCGACCTGGCCGAGGTGTACGCGGTGTGGGGCGGCTACGCGTACGGCAGGGAACTCGACGGCGTGCAGGCCCGACCCGACATGGAGTCGGCTTACAAGCGGATCGCCGTGGCGGCCAAGAACATCGACACGCGCGAACACGACATCGCGGACTCGGACGACTACTTCCAGTACCACGGCGGGATGGTCGCGACCGTGCGCGCTCTGACGGGGAAGGCGCCAGCGGCATACGTCGGCGACAGCACCCGGCCGGACGCGGTGCGGACACGGACGTTGAACGAGGAAACGACCCGGATCTTCCGGGCACGGGTGGTGAACCCCCGGTGGTTGTCGGCCATGCGGAAGCACGGGTACAAGGGCGCGTTCGAGTTGGCGGCCACAGTGGACTACCTGTTCGGGTACGACGCGACGACCGGCGTGGTAGCCGACTGGATGTACGAGAAACTGGCCGAAACGTACGTGATGGACCCGGAGAACCAGAAGTTCATGACCGAATCGAACCCGTGGGCGTTGCACGGGATTTCGGAGAGGCTGCTGGAAGCGGCAAACCGGGGAATGTGGGAACACCCGAACCCGGAGACCCTGGAAGCGCTCCAGGCTGTGTACTTGAGCACCGAAGGGGACTTGGAGGACCGGTAGGGGCGTGGGCGGCCGCTTGGGGACAGGCGGCCGCTCACGACGGTCCTTCGGTGGGCGGCGCGGGATGGCTGGGCTGTGGTGTTCCCAAGCGGCTCCGCCTGACCAGCCCCGTGGCTAAAGCGGGAGCACGCAACCTGGGCGACACCCAGACCCCCGCCGCCACCCCGATCCTAAGCGCAGTTCGTGCTTTTCAAAGTTTGTCAAGGCGTCT
>NZ_JBHYHC010000209.1:0-11554 GCF_042738955.1 Umezawaea sp. NPDC059074 | reverse complement strand
CAAGACGAAAGAGGGTGGGGGCGCAAAAACACTCGGGGGGTGCCAGGGTTGGGGGTTAAAAGAACCTGCCGGCATGGTGCGGTTTGGTCCCGGTGCGAGTGCCGGCCGGGGGCCGGAAGATTTTAAGTCCAGATCCGAGCGGTGCGGGTGCCGGCCGGGGGCCGGAAGAATTTTAGTCCAGTACTGCACGGTGCGAGTGTCGGCCGGGGGCCGGAAGATATTTGGTGCAGTTCCGATCGGTGCAGGTGGGGCCGGGTTGGGCTGGTCGCGGGGGCGGGTTGGGGCCGGGGGCCAGCTGGGTGAGGAACCAGCGGGCACCTGATGACTACTACGGCCGTCTGCCTGGAAAAAGCTTTGTCGGTGGGGTGTGGTGGTCACTACGGTGGATGCAGCCGAACGCTAGGAGGGCACCGCTGGTGATCACGTCTACGATCCTGCGCGCACTGTTGGTCTTGAGGGCTGTCGCGTCTGGGCCTGATAGTCATCCCGGGTGGGATGGGCGGTCTCGGCGGCTGCCTGCTCGGAAGATGGCGCAGCGGATTGCTGCTCGGCCTCGGTTCGGCTGACCGGCTGAGACGCGGATGGGGCCGTCCTCCCTTGGAGGACGGCCCCATCTGGGCGTTGGTGGTGGTTACTGAGGGCCTTGTTCTGCCAGGAACTTCTCGAACTCGGCGCCCAGTTCGTCTGCGCTGGGGATTTCTTCCTCTTCCAGCAGGAGGCTCTGGTCTTCGCGTTCCGAGCCGGTGAAGGCGTCGTACTGGCGTTCCAGGGCCGCCACCACCTCGGAGACCTCTTCCGACTCCGACACCTGGCGCTGTAGTTCGGCGCTGGCCCTGCGGGCCGTTTCCTTCAGGATGTCGGACGGCAGTGCGAGGCCCGTGGTGCGGGTGATGGTGTCCAGGAGTACCAAGGCCGCTGCGGGGTGGGTCGACTGGGCCAGGTAGTGGGGGACGTGGGCTGCGAAGCCGATTGCGTCGTGGCCGTGTTCGCCTAGGCGGACCTCGAGCATGGCGGCCACGTTTCCGGGGACCTCGACGCGGCTGAAGAACGGCTGGTGGCCGGAGACCAGTTCGCGGCGGGTTGCGTGGGCCGTGACGCCCAAGGGGCGGGTGTGCGGCAGGCGCATGGGGATGCCGTGGAAGCCCACGGTCGTGCCCACCTGCCAGCGGTCCACGAGCTGCTGCACGGCGGCGATGAAGGTTTCCCAGCGGAAGTCCGGTTCCGGGCCGCTCAGGAGCAGGAACGGGAAGCCTGCCGCGTCGAACACCAGGTTCACGACCAGCTCGGGTGCCGGCTGGGGTTCGAAGTGGTCGGTCGCGTAGATCATGCTGGGGCGGCGCGAGCGGTAGTCGATCAGCTGGTCGACGTCGAAGCGCGCGATCACGCGGTGCTCGTAGCTCGACAGGATGTGCTCCACGAGGAGCTTCCCGGCGGCACCGGCGTCCATGAACCCGTCGAAGTGGTGCAGCAGCACGGCTCCGGTCAGGTCCGGTACGTCGGAGTCCACCTCGTACAGGTTCTCCGGATCCAGCACCACCACAAACCTCCCAGCGAGTCACGGACGTTCCGCAAGTGCCAACAACCCCTGATCGGCTTACATTCCCCCTATTCTCACACCCGATCTCCAGACGGGTACCCCTATTTCCCGGCGACCTGGGACTTCGACCCCGGAACGTGCCCAGGATTACGCCGAACGGCCCAGCGCGGCCGTGTCCCACCACGACCGTGCTGGGCCTCGAAAAGCCCGATCGGCGCTCGGGGCGTGCCCGGTCGCCGCCCGGCTACTCGGCCAGCCAGGTCACCTGCCTGATCTTGTTCATCGCGTCGAGCGCGGCCACCTTGTACGACTCGGCGAGCGTCGGGTAGTTGAAGACGGCGTCGACGAGGTAGTCCACGGTGCCGCCGCAGCCCATCACCGCCTGGCCGATGTGCACCAGCTCGGTCGCGCCCGTGCCGAACACGTGCACGCCCAGCAGCGAGCGGTCCTCGGACGACACCAGCAGCTTCAACATGCCGTAGGAGTCGCCGATGATCTGGCCGCGCGCCAGCTCGCGGTACCGCGAGATGCCCACCTCGAACGGGATGGACGCGGCGGTCAGCTCGTCCTCGGTGCGGCCGATGTAGCTGATCTCCGGGATCGTGTAGATGCCGATCGGCTGGTTCTCGCTCATGGCCCGGACCGGCTCGCCGCACGCGTGGTAGGCCGCCAACCTGCCCTGCTCCATGGACGTGGCCGCCAACGCCGGGAAGCCGATGACGTCGCCGACAGCGTAGATGTGCTCCACCGGCGTGCGGAAGTGCTCGTCGACCGAGATCCGGCCGCGGTTGTCGGCCGCGATCCCGGCCTTCTCCAGGTCGAGGCCCTCGGTCATGCCCTGCCTGCCCGCGGAGTACATGACCGTCTCGGCGGGGATCTTCTTGCCGCTGGCGAGCACGGCGATGGCGCCGCGCGCGTACCGCTCGACCGACGCCACGGTCTCGCCGAAGCGGAACGTGACGGACAGGTCCCTCAGCTGGTACTTCAGCGCCTCCACGACCTCCAGGTCGCAGAACTCCAGCATCCGGTCGCGCCGCTCCACGACGGTGACCTTCGTGCCGAGCGCGGCGAACATGGAGGCGTACTCGATGCCGATGACGCCCGCGCCGACCACGATCATCGACTGCGGGATGTGCTCCAGGTGCTGGATGCCGTCGGAGTCGATGATGGTCTTGTCGTCGAAGTCCACGGTGTCCGGTCGCGACGGACGGGTGCCGGTCGCGATGACGATCTTGTCGGCGGTGACCTTGTGCAGCTGCTCGGTGCCGTCGACGACCTCGATCGTGTGCTCGTCGAGGAACTTGCCGAGTCCGGGCAGCAGCGTCACCCGGTTGCGGGACAGCTGGTTGCGGATGACGTCGATCTCGCGCCCCACCACGTGCTGGGTGCGCGCGGACAGGTCCGCGATCGTGATGTCGTGCTTCACGCGGTAGCTCTGGCCGTACATCTCGCGCTGGTTGAGGCCGGTGAGGTAGAGCACCGCCTCGCGCAGCGTCTTGGAGGGGATGGTGCCGGTGTTGATGCACACCCCACCGATCATGTCGCGGCGCTCGACCACCGCGGCCTTCTTGCCGAGTTTCGCGGCGGCGATGGCCGCCTTCTGCCCGCCGGGACCGGACCCGAGCACCAGGACGTCGAAGTCGTACATGGCGGTCAGTGTGCCTCAGCGATCGGCAAAAGTGTCCTGGTCACACCGACTGGTCACCGAACTGGTCCGGCAGGGCAACACGCAGTTCGTGCCTACCGGTCAAACCGAGCTTCCGGTACACCCCGGACAGGTGGAACTCGATCGTGCGGCGGGTGAGGAACAGCTGTTCGGAGATCTGCTTGTTGCTGTACCCCGACCGGGCGAGCCAGGCGATCTTCGCCTCCTGCCGGGTCAGGTCGCGGCCCGCGCGGACGATCTGCGCCAGGTCCTCGCGGGCGCGCAGCAGCTCCAGCCGCGCGGTGGACAGCGAGAGCAGGTCGACCGACTCCCCCAGCATCTCCACGGCCTCGTCGCCGTCGCGGGTGGCCGCGACCGCGTGCAGGGCGATCCCGACGGCGCGGGACGTGCCCCAGCCGCGGGCCTCGATCAGCTCCTGCTCGGCCAGCACCTTCGCCAGCTCCCGGCGGCGGTCGCCGAGGGCGGCCAGCGCGGCGCGCGAGCGCCACGGGAGGACGGCCGGGTTGCGGACGCCGCCGTCGACCAGCCGCCGCCCGCAGTCGAGGTAGTCGTCGACGCCGGGACGGCGGCGGCCGGCGGCCACGTGCAGCGCGCCGCGGGCGGCCAGCAGGTAGGGCGCTTCGGGGCCGTCCGGCACGTCGCCGGCGAAGCCGTGTTCGCGCAGCAGCGCGGAGGCCACGTCGTACTGCTCAAGGCCGACCTCGGCCGTCACGAGTTCCGCGAGCGCGAGATGCCTGGTGCGCAACGAGAGCGCGCGTTCGTCCAACACGGACCGGGCGAGGTCGCGCGCGACGAGCGGCTGCCCGTTGGCGTGCGCGATCCGGGCGCGCAGCAGGCCGAGCACCGCGCGCTGGCGGGTGCGCTCCTCCACGCGCAGGCAGAGTTCCAGCGCCATGCCGGGTTCGTCGGCGTAGAGCAGGATCGACACGGCGTGCCACAGGTCCGCGTAGGCCTCGCAGGAGCCCGCGCGCTGCACCGCGGGGCCGCGGTCGACGCCCCGGCAGGCCGCGACGTACGCGGAGCGGACCGAGCGGAACCCGCTGTCCACTGTGGACCGGGTCAGCGTGTCTGTCATCGGCCACTCCCCGTGCACGTGCTGATGCTCGTTCACGAGAAACCTTCTCAGCCCGCCTCTGAGAAAACTGTGAGCGCTTGCTCAGGCAACGACTTCCGGCAGTGCCAGCTCGATCGTCGTGCCGCCCAACGGGGAGTCCACCACGCGCGCCGACCCGCGGTGCAGGTCCGCCACCCACCGCACGATGGCCAGCCCGATGCCGGTCCCGGTGGTGCTGCCGGTGACCCACTGGTCGAACACGCGGTCGCGGTCGGCCACGTCGATGCCGGGCCCCCGGTCGGACACCGTGACGGTGCCGCCGGAGACCTTCACCTCGACCCGCACCCGACCGTCCTCCTGGGTCCCGTGCTTCACCGCGTTGTCGACGAGGTTGCGCAGCGCCTGCGACAGCAGCACCGGGTCGCCCTCGACGACGGTGGGGTGCAGGTCCACGTCGACCGTGCGGCCGTCGTCGATCTGCTCGCCGACGACCTCCTCCACGAGCTGGTCCAGCCGCAGCGGCAGCCACTCCATCGCGCGGGTGCCGTTGCGGACGCGCGCACGGGCCAGCAGCCCGGTCACCAGGTGCGCCATCCGGTCGACCAGCCCGACGACCTGGGCGGCCGACGCGCTCGCGCGGACCGGGTCGTTCGCGCCCGCCTCGGCGATCAGCCGCAGCGTCGCCAGCGGGGTGCGCAGCTCGTGGGCGGCCTCGGCGAGGAACCGCTCCTCCTGCTCGAGCGCCCGCACGGCGGGGCGGGTGCCGATGTAGGACAGCATGTGGCCCGCGGCCGCCGCGAGCACGAGCATCGCGAAGCAGCCCCAGAACGTCCACATCACGTACTCGCGGTGCGCGGCCTCGCCGGGCGCGGGGTCACCGGCCACCAGGACGATCGCGGCGACCTGGTTCGTGGTGTTCCACACCGGGGCCGCGGCGAGCCGCAGCCGGGCGCCCGTCGGCGAGACGCCGTCGCCGAGCACGGCGTACTGGAGGTCGCGGACCTGGTCCACGATCTCCAGCTCGTGGCGCTCCTCGGACTTGGCGCTGTCGACCTCGCGGGAGTACTTCGAGACCCACTCGCCGTTCTCGCGGGTCCACACGTGCAGCAGCGACGTGCGGCTGACCAGCGCGTCCACGTCCAGCGGCTCCAGGTGCAGGTTGCCGTCGGCGTCGTAGTAGACGACCCGCGACAGGCCCGCGACCTGGCGGTCCAGCTCGATGTCCAAGGCCTGGTCGCGCGACCGCTCGTCGTTGACCAGCGCGATCGTGGCCAGGGTGCCGATGCAGATGGCAGTGGTCGCGGTGAACAGCACCGTCAGCACCCAGCGCACCCGGCGCAACCGCTTCGCCGTGGTGCTCTGCCACGCCGTGGTCACCCGATCTCGTCAATCACGAAACCGACCCCGCGCGACGTGGTGATCAGCGGCGGGGGGCCCAGCTTGCGGCGGAGTTGGACGACGACGGCGTCCACCACGTTCGACATCGGTTCGGCCATGGCGTCCCAGCAGTGCTCGATGAGGTCGGAGCGCGAGACTACCTGCCCCCGGCGGGCGCAGAGCAGTTCGAGCACGGCGAACTCCTTGGCGGTGAGGCTCAGCATCACCCCCGCCCGCGTGACGCGCCGCCTCGCCGCGTCGACCTCGAGGTCCGCGATGCGGACCAGCGACGGCCGCGGCTGCTCGGCCCGGCGGCACAGCGCGCCGACCCGTGCGACCAGCTCCGCCATCGCGAAGGGCTTGCCCAGGTAGTCGTCCGCGCCGTTGTCGAACCCCGCCACGCGCTCCGCGATGCCGTCCATCGCGGTCAGCATCAGCACCGGCACCCGCGACCTGCGCGCCCGCCAGCGGCTGAGCAGGTCGAGCCCGTCGCCGTCGGGCAGACCGCGGTCCAGCAGCACGCAGTCGTAGGTGTTCGCCGTCAGGCTCTCCTCCGCGGAGGCCAGGTCCGTGACCCAGTCCACCGCGAATCCGGCATGGCGAAGTCCGGACACGACCTCATGACCCAGCTCAGCGTCGTCCTCGACCGCCAGTACACGCACGAGGGAGAGAGTAGTGGGCGGAGGAAAACCTGTGGTGGATCCGTAGAGACGAGTCTTCTTCACACCGTGAGACTTCGGGTCCGGGCCGCCGCCCCAGTCGCACACGTCCACGGGAGCGCCCGATGAGCACGAGGTCCACCGTGCCCCCCTTCCGGATCACCGGTCCGCGCGCACCCCGCTGAGGCCTCAGCCCGATCAGGGACGAGGAATTCCCCTGCCACCGGCGCCCGACCGCTCATGACCGGTCGGGCGCCGGTCCCCGGAACGCCGGAACCCCGCCCGGTGTGCCCGAGCGGGGTTCCGCGGCATCCTGGTCGGGGATGCGGGGTGTCGGAGCTGGGGGACTCCCGACGACCTGGTGAGAGGACTAGTGGGTGAACTCCTCGATCAGCCGCGTCCACGCCCCCGCGCTCTCCAGCGCCGGGGCGTGACCGGAGTCGAGGGTGGCCCAGCGGGCGCCGGGGATGCCGTCGGCGAGCGCCTTGGTCAGCTCGGGCGCGATCAGCTGGTCCTGGGTGGTGCCGATGACGAGGGTGGGCACGGCCACCGACGCGAGGTCCGCGGTGATGTCGGTCGAGAGCACGAGGTCCACCTGCTCCAGCAGCCCGGCCGGGGTGGTGAGGGCGACGAGCTCGATGAAGCCCTCGCGCTGGTCGTGGCTCATCCGCGCCAGGTACGCGCTGCCGAGCATGACCGTCGTGACGTAGCGGGCGAGCGAGGTGCGGTCGCCTCCGGCGAGGGTGCGCCAGCGCTGCACCTTGGCGCGCGTGGCCTCGTCGAGGACGGCGAACCCGGACGTGAGCACGAGGCCCGTGACGCGGTCGGGGTGCCGGACGGCGGCGCGGACGGCGGTGGCGCAGCCCAGCGAGTAGCCGACGACGGTGAACGTCTCGGCGCCCTCGTGCACGGCCGTGGCGACCAGCCGGTCGGCCAGGTCGTCGAGGTCGAGCGGTCCCGTCGAGCGCGGGGTCGCCCCCGAGCCGGGGAGGTCGGCCCCGATGACCTTGAGGGTGCGGGACAGCGGCGCGAGCAGCGGTCCGAAGTTGGCCTGGACAGTGCCGCCCGCGCCGTGCGCGAGGACGACGGCGGGCCCGGTGCCGCGGACGGTGGTCGCGAGCCGAGCCGCGGACGTGTCGACCTGGGTCATCGTCGGTCCCCTTCCGTTGGGTCGAAGCTATCAGTCGAGGCCGCGCACGATGGTGGGTTCGAGGCTTTCGCCTTCGGCCGTCCACCATTCACGCGGGGGAATGCAGAACTTCTCCACGAGTTCCTGGTGTGAAATATTCGCTACGGCCACCTCGGTGGTTGCGTGTTCCATGGCGACTCCTGCTGTGTATCGCGTATACCGTCTTACCGGTCATGCGCTTCAGGTTCAATCACCGTAACGACGGAATGTGACGCAGAACAACCCCTACCACTCCCCTACGGTATATCGCCGACCGATACGGGACTGGGGTTTTCCTTGCTCCGTTCAGCCGAGAGACTCATGTGACGACCGCCGCCGGTCGCACTACTCCTCCCACCTGCGGAAGCACAACCCCTAGCACCCCCTGTTCGGGTACCCCTATTCCTACTCCCCAGCACCCCTAGTAGCAGCCGAGAACGCCCAAAACGGTGTTACGTTACGAAGGGTCCGGACCGTTCGCGCAGCACCAGGCCGGTATTCCGGAATGGGCGCGCGACTCCGACATCGCGGACGGAGGCGATGCAGTGAAGCGGTCGCAGAGCAGCGGCGAGAGCCGAATGCCGTCAGGCGGATTGGCGGACCACGAAGGTCGGCGAGAACACCACGGAACTGACGGGCCGGTTCGGCCGGTCGACGTGGTCGAGCAGCAGGCGGACCATTTCCGCCGCCATGTCCTCCACGGGCTGCCGGACGGTGGTCAGCGGCGGGTCGCAGTGCAGCGCGGAGACGCTGTCGTCGAAGCCGACGACGGCGACGTCCTCCGGGACGCGCCGCCCGGCCCGGCGCAGCACCGGCAACGCGCCGTGCGCCATCAGGTCGGACGCCACGAACAGGCCGTCCAGGTCGGGGTGCTCGGCGAGCAGCCGCCGCGCCGCGCGGGCGCCGGACTCGGAACTGAAGTCGCCCTCGACGTGGGGCGCGTCGGTCACGCCGTGGTCGGCCATCGCGGTGCGGAAGCCCGCGAGCCGGTCGATGGCGGAGGGGTTGTCGAGCGGGCCGGTGATCGTGGCGAGGCGCCGCCTGCCGATCCCGACGAGGTGGTCGACCGCGAGCCGGGCTCCCGCCGCGTGGTCCACGTCGACGTGGCTGACGCGGAGGGAACCCATGGGTCTGCCCGACAGCACGACCGGCAGCCGCATGGTCGCGAGCATCGAGGGCAGCGGGTCGCCGCGGTGCGTGTGGATCAGTATCGCGCCGTCCAGCCTGCCCTGCCGCAGGTCGGCGACCAGGTGCTCGTGGGTCGACGACCCGGCCAGCGTCACGACCAGGTGCACGCCGAGCGGCTGGACGACGCCCATGACGCCCTCCACCACGCGGCCGAAGAACGGGTCGCCGAAGATGCGGACCTCGTCGGGCAGCACCAGCGCCACCGAGCCCGCGCGACGGGTCACCAGCGACCGCGCCGCCAGGTTGGGCCGGTAGCCGGTCGCGTCGATCGCCTGCTGCACGGTCTGGCGCAGGTCGTCGTCCACCGTCGGGACCCGGTTGACCACCCGCGAAACGGTGGCCCGCGAAACACCCGCCACTCGGGCGACTTCTTCGAGGGTCACGGCTTTAGTCGGTGGAGCAACGAGTTCGCCCGGCATGGAGCCATTTATACCTTGCCCGCCAGGGGTGACCGCGGGATTTCCACCAGATGGACCGGCGGGTAGTCGGCAAACGGGTCGTCACCAGCGGCGCGAGCCGCTCGACCGCTTATCAATGTGTTCTCGCGGTAAACACCGTGCAAAACCCGCCAGCCTGGGCATGAAATAGCCCACCACAGTAGGAGGACGACCTTGTTCGCGAAGTGGGGTTCACTTGCGTACCACCGCCGTTGGGTGGTGATGATCGCCACCTTGGTGCTGACCGTGATGGGCGGAATGTGGGGACTCGGGGTTTTCGACCGGCTCAGTGAGGGTGGCTTCGGCGACCCCACGAGCGAGGCCGTCCGGGCCAACAAGCTCGTCGAGGACACCTTCGGCCGCCAGGGCGGCGACATCGTGGTGATGTACACCGCGCCGTCCGGCACCACGATCGACACGCCGGAGGTGAAGGCCAAGGTCGAGAAGTCGCTGGCGGGCCTGCCGACGGACGCGGTCAAGACCGTCGTGTCCTACTGGACCATCCCCCAGCCCAACCCCTTCGGCACCGCTGACAAGTCGAAGGCGCTGGTGGCGATCACGCTCCAGGCCTCCGACTCCAACACCCAGCTCAAGGACTTCGCCCGGATCTCCGACCAGCTCGTGGTCGACGGGGTCCAGACGCAGTTCGCGGGCCAGATCCCGATCCAGAAGACGATCAGCGAGATGTCCGGCGCCGACCTGGTGCGCGCCGAGACCGTGTCGATGCCGATCGTGCTGATCCTGCTCGTGGTCATCTTCGGCGGCGTGGTCGCCGCCTCGCTGCCGGTGCTCGTGGGCGGCCTGGCCATCATGGGGTCGCTGGCGCTGCTGCACGCGATCTCGCTGGGCACGGAGGTGAACTCGTTCGCCATCAACGTGGCCAGCCTGCTGGGCCTGGGCATGGCGATCGACTACGGGTTGTTCATCGTGGGCCGGTTCCGGGAGGAACTGGCCGCCGGGCGGACACCCGAGCAGGCAGTGGCGCGGACCGTCGGCTCCGCTGGCCGGACCGTCGTGTTCTCCGCGACGCTGCTGATCGTGGCGCTGTCGGGCCTGCTGCTGTTCCCGCAGAGCTTCCTCAAGTCGCTGGGCTACGGCGGCATGTCCGCGGTGTTCGTCGCGGCCCTCGTGTCGCTGACGCTGCTGCCCGCCCTGCTGGGCATCCTCGGGCCGCGCGTCGACAAGCTGGCGATGCCGTGGCGCAAGCGGATGGCGAAGTCCGAGTCGGGGTCCGGCTGGGGCACGCTCGGCCGCAAGGTGATGAAGAAGCCCGCGCTGTTCGCGATCCCGATCGTGGCCGTGCTGCTGGCGCTGGGCGCCCCGTTCCTCGGGGTGAAGTTCGGCGAGGTCACCGAGAAGGTGCTGCCGGAGGGCAACGCCGCGCGCGTCGCCGTGGAGACGCTGAACAAGGACTTCCCCGAGGTCGCGAAGACCGGCCTGGACATCGTGGTGAAGGGCAACACCAGCCAGGAGGCCGTGCAGCGGTTCGCCGAGCGCGTCGGCGACGTGCCCGGCGTCGGCACCGCGGCGCTGGCGCAGGAACCGAAGAACAACGTGTGGCTGCTGTCGGCCACGCTCGACGGCGACCCGCTCAGCGACGCGTCCAAGCAGGCGATGCTCGACGTCCGCGAGGTGACGCCGCCGCTGGGCGCGTCCGAGGTGCTGGTCGGCGGGTCCACCGCGGTCAACGTCGACAGCCTGTCCGCCATCGGCTCGAAGCTGCCGTGGATGGCGCTGCTGTTCATCGCCGCCACGTTCATCCTGATGTTCCTGGCGTTCGGCTCGGTCCTGCTGCCGGTCAAGGCGATCGTGATGAGCGCGCTGAGCCTGTCGGCGACGTTCGGCGTGCTGACGTGGATCTTCCACGACGGCCACCTGGCGTCCCTGCTGGGCGTCACGCCGTCGCCGCTGGACTCCGGCATCGTGGTGCTGATGGTGGCGATGATCCTCGGCCTGTCCACGGACTACGAGGTGTTCCTGCTGTCCCGGATGGTCGAGGCCCGCAACAAGGGGGCCTCGAACGAGGACGCCATCGCGACCGGCCTGGCCAAGACCGGCCGGGTCATCACGGCCGCGGCGATCCTGCTGATCCTGGTCACCGGCGCGTTCGCGTTCTCCCAGGTCGCGATGATGCGCTTCGTGGGCGTCGGCATGATCCTCGCGCTGCTGATCGACGCGACGATCGTCCGGATGATCCTCGTGCCCGCCGTGCTCAAGCTGCTGGGCAACGCCGCCTGGTGGGCCCCCGGCCCGCTGCGCCGCATCCAGGAGAAGCTCGCCATCCACGAGGGCGGCGACGTGGAGGACGACGACGAGGACGACACCCCCACCCACCAGCTCCCCGTGCAGCAGCAGCCCGTGGGGGCCGGTAGGCACCTGAGGTAGCCCGCCCGCTTTCCCGTCAACGGGGTCCCGGCCTTTCGAGGCCGGGACCCCAGTTTAGTGCGGTCGAGTCGCTCGCCAACGAC
>NZ_JBHYHC010000208.1:0-11561 GCF_042738955.1 Umezawaea sp. NPDC059074 | reverse complement strand
GAACACCCCCGCCACGTGGGCCGCGGCGATCTCGCCGATCGAGTGGCCCGCCAGGAAACCCGGTGCGACACCCCAGGATTCGAGCAGCCGGAACAGCGCGACCTCGAAGGCGAACAGGGCGGGCTGGGTGGAGCCGGTCTCGTCGAGCCCGACGCCGTCCCGGACGACCTCGCGCAGCGGGCGGTCCGACATCGGGTCCACCGCGGCGCACACCTCGTCGAACGCCGCCGCGAACACCGGGTGCGCGTCGGCCAGTTCCAGCCCCATGCCGACGCGCTGCGCGCCCTGGCCGGTGAACAGGAACCCGAGCCGCCCGCCGGTGGTGGTGCGGCCCGCGCGGGCGGGGTCGAGCGAGGCCAGCGCCGCGCGGAAGTCCGCCCGGTCGGAGCCGACCAGCACGGCGTGCCGGTCGAGCGCGCCGCGGCGGGTGGCGAGCGTGTAGGCGACGTCGACCGGCGCCACGTCGGGGTTGTCGTCCAGGAACGCGCCGAACGCGTCGGCCTGCGCCCGGAGCGCCTCGGGGGTCTTGGCCGACAGCAGCCACGGCACCACCGGGGCGGACGCGGGCTCGGCGGTGTCGTCGACGGCCGGGGGCTCCTCGATGATCACGTGCGCGTTGGTGCCGCTGATGCCGAACGACGAGACGCCCGCGCGGCGCGGCCTGCCGAGCCTCGGCCACGGCCGGGACTCGGTCAGCAGCGACACGGCGCCCGCGTCCCAGTAGACGTGCAGCGAGGGCTCGCTCACGTGCAGGGTCCTGGGCATCCGCTCGTTGCGCATCGCCTGGATGGTCTTGATGATGCCCGCGACACCGGCGGCGGCCTGGGTGTGGCCGATGTTGGACTTGAGGCTGCCCAGGTGCAGCGGGCGCTCCGGGTCGCGCTCCTGGCCGTAGGTGTTGATCAGCGCCTGCGCCTCGATCGGGTCACCGAGCGTGGTGCCCGTCCCGTGCGCCTCGACGACGTCCACATCGGACGGTGCGAGTCCCGCCTTGCCCAGCGCCGTCCTGATCACGCGTTCCTGCGATGGTCCGTTGGGGGCGGTGAGGCCGTTGGACGCGCCGTCCTGGTTCACCGCGCTGGCCCGGACGACCGCCAGCACCGGGTGGCCGTTGCGCTTGGCGTCGGACAGCCGTTCCAGCACCAGGAGTCCGGCGCCCTCCGACCAGCCCGTGCCGTCCGCGCTCGCCGAGAACGCCTTGCACCGGCCGTCCGGGGACAGCCCGCGCTGCCGGGAGAACTCGACGAACGGGTTGGCGGTGGACATGATCGTGACGCCGCCCGCCAGCGCGAGGTCGCACTCGCCGGAGTGCAGCGCCTGCCCGGCGAGGTGGACCGCGACCAGCGACGACGAGCACGCGGTGTCGATCGTCAGCGCCGGTCCCTCCAGGCCGAACGTGTACGCCAGCCGCCCGGACGCGACGCTGCCCGCGGTGCCGCTGGCGAGGTACCCCTCCACGTCGGCTGGCAGCGGGCCGGACTGCTCGGTGTAGTCGGTGTACATCACACCCGCGAACACGCCGGTCTGGCTGCCGCGCAACGAGGTGGGGTCGATGCCCGCCCGTTCGAAGGCCTCCCAGGCGATCTCCAGCAGCGCCCGCTGCTGGGGGTCGGTGGCCAGCGCCTCGCGCGGGCTCATGCCGAAGAACTCCGGGTCGAAGTCGTAGGCGTCGTGCAGGAATCCGCCGTTCCTGGTGTAGGTCTTGCCCGCCCTGTCGGGGTCGGGGTCGAACAGCGCCGCGACGTCCCAGCCCCGGTCGGTCGGGAACTCGCCCACCGCGTCGACCTCGTCGCGCACCAGCGCCCACAGGTCCTCCGGTGAGCGCACCCCTCCGGGGAACCGGCACGCCATGCCCACCACGGCGATCAGGTCGGACTCGGTGGACGCCGCCACCGCGGTGGCGCCCCGTGCCCCGTCGTCGGTCGCGGGTCCGGAGACGCGTCCGGAGAGGTAGAGCGCCACCGCCTCGGGGGACGGGTAGTCGAAGATCAGCGTGCTCGGCAGCCGCAGGCCGGTCGCGGCGTGCAGGTGGTTGCGCAGCTCCACCGCGGTCAGCGAGTCGAAGCCCAGCTCCTTGAACGCCGCCGCCATCTCCACGCCGGAGTCGTCGGCGTGGCCGAGCACCGCGGCGACCGTGGCGCGGACCAGGTCCAGCACGGCCTGCGCGCGTTCGGCCGCGGGGAGCCCGGCCAGCCGCTGCTCCAGCGACGAGCCGCCGGTCGCGGCGACCTCGTCCGCCACGGCCGCGCGGCGCGCCGGGGCCGCGCTGATCAGGCCGCGCAGCACGGCGGGCATCCGCTCGCCCTGCGCGCGCAGCGCGGCGGTGTCCAGCAGCGCCGCGGTGACGACCGGTTCGGTGGAGGAGACGGCCGCGTCGAACAGGGCCATGCCCTCGGTCGCGGGCAGCGGCAGGACCCCGTTGCGCGCCAACCGCTGCCGGTCGGTCCCGCTGAGCCCGCCGGAGATGCCGCCGTCCTGTTCCCACAGGCCCCAGACGACCGAGGTGGCGGGCAGGCCTTCGGCCCCGCGGTGCCGGGCCAGCTCGTCGAGGAACGCGTTGCCCGCCGCGTAGTTGCCCTGGCCGGGGTTGCCGAACGTGCCCGCCACCGAGGAGTACAGGACGAACGCGGACAGGTCCGAGGTCAGCTCGTGCAGGTGCCACGCGGCATCGACCTTGGGCCGCAGCACGGCGTCGAGCCTGCGCCCGTCCAGCGACGTGACCACGCCGTCGTCGACCACGCCCGCCGTGTGCACGACCGCGCGCACCGGGTGCTCGTCGAGCAGCGCCGCGAGCGCCGCGCGGTCGTCCGCGGCGACGGCCGCGACGGTGACCTCGGCGCCACCGGCGGTCAGGTCGGCCACCAGGTCGTCGACGCCGGGGGCCGCCGAGCCCACGCGGCTGACCAGCAGCAGGCTGCGGGCGCCGTGCTCGGCCACCAGGTGCCTGGCGGCGAGCGCGCCCAGCGACCCGGTGCCCCCGGTGACCAGGACCGTGCCGTCGGTCCAGTCCACCGGCGCGTGCTCCGCGGCGGTCCGCACCAGCCGCGGCACGGTCGCGGTGCCCTGCCGCAGCGCGATCTGCGGCTCGCCGGTGGCCAGCGCGGCGCCCAGCACCGCCCACGAGTCGGCGTGGCCGTCGTGGTCGACCAGCACGAACCGGCCGGGCTGCTCGGACTGGGCGCTGCGCAGCAGGCCGACCGCCCCCGCGTGGGCCAGGCCACCGCGGGTCACCACGACCAGCTTCACGTCGGCCAGCCGGTCGTCGGCGAGCCAGAGCCGGAGCAGTTCCAGCACGCTCCCGGTCACCCGGTGGACGGCGCCGACGACCTCACCGTCCACTTCGGACGGCAGCAGGACGGCCACGTGACCGGGCACGCCGTCGCCCGCGAGCGCCTGCGCCAGGTCGGCGACGTCCACGTAGGTGCGGTCCGGCCGCGCGTCGGCGGGCAGGGCGAAGACGTCCTCGAAGCCGTCGGCACCGATGATCGCCCACGGCGCGGGCTCGTCGCCCAGCACGGCGGGGACGGAGTCCAGGCGCAGGAGTTTCCCGTTGTCCCGCAGCGCTTCCCGCGACACCGGGCGCAGCACCAACGAGTCGACGGTGACCACCGGGGTGCCGTTGCCGTCGGTCGCCTCGACGGAGACGACCACGGTCTCGGGGTCGGGCCGGGTGACGCGGTGCCGCACGCGCAGGGTGCGGGCGCCCGCCGCCCGCACTCCGACACCGGACCACGCGAAGGGCAGGAACGTGCCGGTGGCGTCGTCGGCGACACCGGGCAGCAGCGGGTGCAGAGCGGCGTCGAGCAGGGCCGGGTGCAGCACGAAGGCGGCCGCCGACGCGCGCTGCCCGGCGGGGAGGGCGACCTCGGCGAACAGCTCGTCGTCGGTGCGCCACAACCGGGTCAGCCCCCGGAACGCCTCGCCGTAGCCGTACCCGTGCTCGGTGAGCCGCTGGTAGACGTCGGTCAGGTCGACCTCGGTCGCGGTGGGCGGCCACGGGCCCACGTCCGCGGTCGCGGTCCGGTCGTCCGCGGCCAGCACACCCTCGGCGTGCTCCGTCCACTCGGCCGTGTCGTCGTCGCGGCGGGCGTACACCCGCAGCACCCGGTGGTCCGTGCTGTCCGGCTCCTCCACCACGACCTGGAGCTGGACGCCGCCGCGTTCGGGCAGCACCAGCGGCGCGGCCAGGGTCAGCTCCACGACCCGGTCGCAGCCGACCCGCTCCCCGGCGGACAGCGCCAGCTCCAGGTACGCCGTGCCGGGCAGCACGACCGCGCCCGCGACGACGTGGTCGGCGAGCCAGCCGTGCGAGCCGAGGCCAAGGCGCCCGGTCAGCACCAGCCGGTCGCCCCCGGCCAGCGGGACCGCCGCGCCGAGCAGCGGGTGGCCCGCCGCGACCAGTCCCGCGCCGGTGACGTCGCCGCCGGTGGGCGCGGTGAGCCAGAAGCGCTTGCGCTGGAAGGCGTAGGTGGGCAGCTCGACGCGCCGGGCGCCCGCGCCCTCGTACAACGCGGACCAGCGGACGTCCACGCCCGCCACGAACACCTCGGCGAGGGCGGAGAGCACGGACCGGAGCTCGTCGCGGTCGGCGCGCAGCAGCGGCACCGCCACCACCGGGCCCTCGGGAGCACCCGTGCCGCCCGCGTCCCGGTCGGCCGGGACGACCCCGGCCGCGTCGACGATCGCCGGGACCATGGCCGACAGCACGCCCGCCGGGCCCAGTTCGACCAGCGCGGTGACGCCCTCGGCGAGCAGCGTGCCCACCGCGTCGGAGAACCGCACCGCCTGCCGGGCCTGGCGCACCCAGTACTCCGGGGTGGCCAGCTCTGCGGGGTCGGCGAGCCTGCCGGTCACCGTCGACACGATCGGCACGCGCGGCGTCCCGAACGCGACCCCGGCGGCGACCTCGGCGAACTCCGCCAGCATCGGTTCGACGAGCGGCGAGTGGAACGCGTGGCTCACGTCGAGCCCCTTGGTGCGCCTGCCGAGCGCCTTCAACGCCTCCGCGACGGTCCGCGCGGCCCCGGCCTCGCCTGCGATCACGATCGACATCGGGCCGTTGACGCCCGCGATGTCGACGCCGTCCACCAGGACGGCGCGGACCTCCTCCTCGGTCGCCTCCACCGCGATCATCGCGCCACCCACGGGCAGCGCCTGCATCAGGCGACCGCGGGCGGCGACCAGTCGGGCCGCGTCGACCAGCGGGAGGACGCCCGCGACGTGCGCGGCGGCCAGCTCGCCGATCGAGTGGCCCACCAGGAAGTCGGGGCGCACGCCCCAGGACTCCAGCAGCCGGAACAGGGCGACCTCGACGGCGAACAGCGCGGGCTGGGTGTAGGCGGTCTCCTGGAGGCCGGTGCCGCTCGCGATCACCTCGCGGAGCGGGCGGTCCAGCAGGGGGTCGAGCACCGCGCAGACCTCGGTGAACGCCTCGGCGTAGGCCGGGTGCGCGTCGACCAGCCCGAGCCCCATGCCGATCCGCTGCGCGCCCTGCCCGGTGAACAGGAACGCGGTGCGGACCGCCTTGGCGGCACCGGTGACCGCGGTCGGACCGCCGCCACCCGCGGCCACCGCGTCCAGCGAGGCCAGCAGCGCCTCCGCGTCCTCGCCCCACAGCACGGCGCGGTGCTCCAGGGCGCCGCGCGTCGTGGCCAGTGACCAGCCGATGTCGACCGGGTCGTGCCCGTCGACGAAGTCGCGCAGCCTGGCGGCCTGCGCCGCGAGGGAGCCGGTGCCCCGACCGGACAGCACCCACGGCAGCGGCGCCGACGGCGCCACCGGTTCCGGCGAGTCCGAAGTGGACACCGGTTCGGGAGCCTGCTCGACGATGACGTGCGCGTTGGTGCCGCTGATGCCGAACGACGACACGGCCGCGCGACGCGGACGCCCGCGGTCGGGCCACGGCACGGTCTCCGTCGCCAGCGCCACCGCGCCGCTCGCCCAGTCGACGTGCGGCGAGGGCTCGTCGGCGTGCAGGGTGCGCGGCACGGTCGCGTGGCGCAACGCCTGGACGGTCTTGATGACACCCGCGACGCCCGCCGCGGCCTGGGTGTGGCCGATGTTGGACTTGAGGCTGCCCAGGTGCAGCGGGAACGCGGTGTCGCGGTCCCGGCCGTAGGTGCGCAGCAGCGCTTGGGCCTCGATCGGGTCACCGAGCGTCGTGCCCGTCCCGTGCGCCTCCACGACGTCCACATCGGACGGAGCCAGCCCCGCCTTGCCCAGCGCCTGGCGGATCACCCGCTCCTGCGACGGGCCGTTGGGGGCGGTGAGGCCGTTGGACGCGCCGTCCTGGTTCACCGCGCTGGCCCGGATCACCGCGAGCACCGGGTGGCCGTTGCGCTTGGCGTCGGACAGCCGTTCCAGCACCAGCATCCCGGCGCCCTCGGACCAGCCGGTGCCGTCCGCCCCGGCCGAGAACGCCTTGCACCGGCCGTCCGGGGACAGGCCGCGCTGCCGGGAGAACTCGACGAAGATGCCGGGTGTGGCCATGACCGTGGCGGCACCCGCCAGCGCGAGCGTCACCTCGCCACTGGCCAGGGCCTGCCCGGCGAGGTGCATGGCGACGAGCGAGGACGAGCAGGCCGTGTCGACGGTGAGCGCGGGCCCCTCCAGGCCGAAGGTGTAGGCCAGCCTGCCGGAGGCGACGCTGACCTGGTTGCCCGTCAGCAGGTAGCCGTCGTAACCGTCCGCGCCTTGGTGCAGCCGCGGCCCGTAGTCCTGGGTCATGGCGCCGACGAACACGCCCGTCCTGCTGCCCCGCAAGGACTTCGGGTCGATGCCCGCCCGTTCGAACGCCTCCCAGGCGATCTCCAGCAGGACCCGCTGCTGCGGGTCCATCGCGGTCGCCTCGCGCGGGCTGACGCCGAAGAACCCGGCGTCGAACTCGTCCGCGTCGTGCAGGAACCCCCCGTAGCGGGCGTTGGTGGTGCCGGGCTTGTCCGGGTCGGGGTCGTGCAGGGAGTCGAGGTCCCACCCCCGGTTGACCGGGAACTCCGAGATCGCGTCCACGCCGTCGCGGACCAGCTCCCACAGCTGTTCCGGCGACCGCACGCCGCCGGGGAACCGGCAGGCCATGCCCACCACGGCGATCGGCTCGCCCAGCGCGGCCGACGGCAGTGCCGTCACCGGCGCCAGGGCGGCGGCGACACCGGTCAGCTCGGCGTCGAGGTACCCGGCCAGCGCTTGCGGGGTCGGCTGGTCGAACGTCAGCCCGGACGGCAGCCGCAGCCCGGTGGCCGTGCCGAGTCGGTCGCGGAACTCGACCGCGGTCACCGAGTCCAGCCCCAGCTCCTTGAACGTGCGGTCGGTGCCGACCGCCGAACCGCCGTCGAAGCCGAGCACCGGCGCGACCTGCGCGCGCACCAGGTCCACCAGCACCCGCCGCCGCTCCCCGTCCGGCAGGCCCGCCAGCCGTCCGCGCAGCAGTCCCGCCGCGTCGTCGCCGAACTCCTGCTCGGGCACGGCGACCTCGGCGGTCCTCGGCACGAAGTCCCCGCCGGTGAACCAGAAGTGGCGTCGCTGGAAGGCGTAGGTCGGCAGGTCGACGGCGCGACCGCCCACGACCGTCGTCCAGTCCAGCTCGACGCCGTGCGCGTGCGCCGTGCCCAGCGCCAGCAGCATCCGGCGCGGCCCGCCGTCACCGCGGCGCAGCGTGCCGAACGCGGCCGCCCCGTCGACCCCGCGGTCGTCGACGGTGTCGCCGATCGCGCGGGTGAGCAGGGGGTGCGGGCTGACCTCGACGAACGTGCGGTGCCCCGCGTCGAGCAGTACCGCGACGGTCTCGTGGAACCGCACGGTGTGCCGCAGGTTGCGGAACCAGTAGTCCGCGTCCAGCCCGGCGGTGTCGACCAGGCCGCCGGTGAGCGTGGAGTAGAAGGGGATCCCGGCCGTGCGCGGGCGGACCGGGGCGAGCGCGGCGAGCAGTTCGCCGCGCAGCACCTCCACGTCCGCGGAGTGGGAGGCGTAGTCGACCGCGACGATCGACGCGCGGACGCCCTTGGCCTGGTAGTCGGCGACGATCTCCTGCAACGCCTGGGGATCGCCCGCGATGGTGGTGTTCGCGGGGCCGTTGACGGCGGCGACGGAGACGCGCCCGTCGTACTCGGCGATCCGCTCGGCCACCCGGTCCGCGGGCGCGGACACCGCGGCCATGCCACCGGTGCCCGCGAGCGCGCGGATCGCCTTGCTGCGCAGGGTGACCACCCGTGCGGCGTCGGCCAGCGACAGCGCGCCCGCGACGTGCGCGGCGGCGATCTCGCCCTGCGAGTGGCCGATGACCGCGTCCACCACCAGGCCGTGGTGCTGCCACAGCCGTGCGAGCGACACCATGACGGCGAACAGCGCGGGCTGCACGACGTCGACGCGCTCGAAGTCGGGTGCTCCCTCCACCCCGCGCAGGACGTCGACGAGCCACCAGTCGACGTGCTCGGCCAGCGCGTCCGCGCACTCGGCGAGGTGGCGGGCGAACACCGGCGAGGAGTCGAGCAGCTCGACGGCCATCCCGACCCACTGCGAGCCCTGTCCGGGGAACACCAGCGCGGTGCGGCCGGGATCGGTCGACACCCCTTGGACGACGTTGGCCGCCGCACCGCCGGTCGCCAGCGACTCCAGGCCCGCGACCAGGTCCTCGCGGGTGGAGCCGACGACGACGGCCCGGTGCTCCAGCGCGGACCTGCCGGTGGCCAGGGAGAAGGCCACGTCCGACGGGTGCTCGTCGGTGAGGTGCGCGCGCAGCTTGGCCGCCTGGGCGACGAGAGCGGAGTGACCGCGACCGGAGATGAGCCAGGGCACCATAACGTCCTCCGTGGACGGTGCGGGCACGTCCGCGGCCGGTGCCTCGGTCAGCACGACGTGGCAGTTGGTGCCGCCCATGCCCCACGCGCTGACACCTGCCACCAAGGGCTCGTCCGGTCGCGGCCACGGGGCCAGTTCCGTGTGCACGCGCAGGCCGAGCTCGTCGAGCGGGATGTCGGGGTTGGGCGTGGCGAAGTTCAGGCTCGCGGGCAGCAGCCGGTGCCGGATGCCCAGCGCGGCCTTGACGAGGCCGACGATGCCCGCCGCCCCCTCCAGGTGGCCCACGTTGGTCTTGGCCGACCCGACGAGCAGCGGCTCGCCGCCCTCGCGCGCCGATCCCAGCGCCGCCCCGAGCGCGGCCGCCTCGATCGGGTCGCCCACCGGGGTGCCGGTGCCGTGCAGCTCGACGTACTGCGCCCGCGCCGGGTCCACGCCCGCGGCGGCGAACGCGTCGCGGATGACCTCCTCCTGCGCCCGCGCGCTCGGCACGGTCAGCCCGTCGGTGGCGCCGTCGTTGTTCACCGCGCTGCCGCGGATCACCGCGTGGATCCGGTCCCCGTCGGCGATGGCCGCGTCGAGCCGCTTGAGCACCACCACCGCGCCGCCCTCGCCGCGCACGTAGCCGTTCGCCCTGGCGTCGAAGGTGTGGCTCAGGCCGTCGGGCGACAGGCCACCGAAGCGCTCCAGGCCCACCGTGCCCTCGCCGAGCAGGTTGAGGTTCACCCCCGCGGCCAGCGCCACGTCCGCCACGCCGTCGCGCAGGCTCTCCGCGGCCAGGTGCACCGCCACCAGCGAGGAGGACTGCGCCGAGTCGACGGTGACGCTGGGGCCGCGCAGGTCGAAGGCGTAGGACACCCGGTTGGCGATGATGCCGCGGTGCGTGCCGGTCACCGTGTGCTGGGTGACCGCGGACGTGCCGTGCTGGTAGAGCAGCGCGGCGTAGTCGTCGCGGATGCTGCCGACGTACACCGACGTGCGGCTGCCGCGCAGGTCCGCGGCGACGACGCGGGCGTCCTCCAGCGCCTCCCACACCAGTTCCAGCACCAAGCGCTGCTGCGGGTCCATCGCGGCGGCCTCGCGCGGCGAGATCCCGAAGAACGCGGCGTCGAAGTCCGCTACCGCCTCCAGGAATCCGCCGCGGTCCACGCCGGGCGCGGCTTGGTCCCAGCGCCCCGCCGGGGCCGTGGTGATCGCGTCGCGGCCCTCGCGCAGCAGGTCCCAGAAGGCCGCGGGCCCGTCGGCCATCGGCAGTCGGGCAGCCATGCCGATGACGGCGACGGCTTCGTGCTGGGTACCGGGTGCCGACCGCGGCCCGGCGGGTGTGTGGTCCATGCTGCCGTTCGCCTTCCGTGGATGGGACGATCACGACGCTGTGCGTGTGTGCTCGGAACGCAACTTAGGTCGGCGCCGGTAACCGCCCACTCTTGAACCGGTGGTGAGCGGGGTGTTACCCGGCGGTGGGGAGACGGCGGCCCGAACTGGCTAGATTCGGTGGCCTGGACCGCTTCGCGTCCTTTGTGGAGCGTGTCCACCCGACCACGCCGAAACGACGGGATACCGCAGATGTCCGAGAAGTCCCACGTGCCGCAGACGATCGACCGCCCCCACCACCCGGAGACCGGGGAGGTCACCCCGTCGACCCTGCGCGCGGTCCTCGGCCGCTTCGCCACCGGGGTCGTCGTGGTCACCGTCGGCGGCGAGCGCGTGCACGGCATGACCGCCAACGCCTTCGGCTCGGTGTCGCTGGAACCGCCGCTGGTGCACTGCTGCGTCGCCCACTCCGCCGTCATGCACGGCGCGCTGAGCCTCACCGGCCGGTTCGGCGTGTCGGTGATGGCCGCCGACCAGGAGCCGTTGGCCCGCTACTTCGCCGACAAGTCGCGGCCGCTGGGGCAGGCGCAGTTCGACGTCGTCGACTGGGTGCCCGGCCCGCACACCGGCGCCCCGCTGCTGTCCGGCGCGCTGGCGTGGCTGGAGTGCGAGGTGTCGACCGTGCACGTCGCGGGCGACCACTCGCTGTTCCTCGGCCGGGTGCTGGCGACGAGCCACACCGAGGACGACGGCGCGCTGCTGTTCTACCGCGGCGGGTTCCACCAGGTGGCTCCGCGGGCGGTCTAGCCCGCATCCGCAAGTGCCTCGGTAACTTCCAAGTGCGTTCTTCCGCCGGTCGACTCCCGTTGCGACCATGGGAACCGCACCACCACGTGCGGATCGACGGCACCACGCATTGAGGGGACACGATGAAGACGGCCGGGAGCTTCTCCGACCTGCAGGACGCGTTCTTCGCCTACATCCAGAACATCGTGTACGCCACGATGACCACGGTGGACAAGCTGAACCGCCCCCGCGCACGGGTGCTGCTGCCGATCTGGGAGGTGCGCGACGGGCTTCCCGTCGGGTGGATCGCGGCCTACCCCACCCCGGTCAAGGTCGCGCACCTGGCGCGCAACCCGCACACCACGATCTCGTACTGGAACCCCCAGCAGAACGCGGTGTTCGCCGACTGCACCGCCGAGTGGATCCACGACTCCCCGACCCGCCACGAGATCTGGGAGCTGTACCGGAAGGGCAGCCCGGCGGGCGTCGGCTACGACCCGGCGAACTTCTGGCACGACGGCCCGGACAACCCCAAGTTCGGCCTGCTGAAGCTGACGCCGTTCCGCGTGCAGGTGCTGCGCGGCCAGGACCTGAGCAGCCGGTTCTGGGAGGCCCCCGAACCGGGTTCCTCCCCCACCGCCGAGGACCGCCCCGCGTCCGGGCCCTGGTCC
>NZ_JBHYHC010000207.1:2277-11604 GCF_042738955.1 Umezawaea sp. NPDC059074 | reverse complement strand
ACCGTGGCCGAATTTAATTGGGGTTTTAGGCCTTAAAATTGGAGATCGGGCAGGGCTTCGGGCACTGCCTTTTGGCCCGATCAAGGCCGAAATGAGGGGCCCCAAGTCAAATCGGCCACACCACTACGGAAATCGCCCGGTGACCACAACGGCACCGCCAGCCGCCGGCCCGACCCCGCTGGAACCCGGCTGACTACACCCGCTGGGCCGCCCGCTCCACATAACCCCGCCGCTCCGCCTCGAAGTCGGGGGCCTCGTGCGCACCGCCGTCCTCGGCCAGATCCACCACCGCCTCCGCCCCGGCTTCCGCACCACGCGGCATCATCACCGCCTCGTACGCTTTGACCGCATCGCCCACGGAATCCGCCCCCGCCAGAGCCAGCGCAAGATCCGCGCCGTCGAGCATGGCCAAGTTCGCCCCGTGCCCACCGAACGGCGACATCAAGTGCGCCGCGTCACCCAACAGCGTCACGCCGGGGGTGTGGTCCCAGGTGTGCGGCACCGGCAACGCGTAGAGCGGCCGGTTGACATACGGCTCCACGGTCTCGTTGATGAACCGCAGAAACCGCAGATCCCACTCGGCGAACCCAGCAAGCAGGTGGTCGCGGACCGCAGCGGGATCGGCGAGATCGAGACCCGCCTCGACGTGCCAGTCGAGGTCGACCGGCAGGACGACATGGGCGTCGACCACGCCGCCGCTGAGCCGGTGCGCGAAGAACCCGGAGAACCCGTCCAGCGCCGCCATCGCGCCATCGCCGACCAACTCGTCGAGATCGGCGTCGAGGTCGGTGAGCAGCACGTCTACGAAGGTCAGCCCGGTGTAGGCCGGAACCGCGTCGGACACCAGCCGCCGCACCTTCGACCACGCCCCGTCCGCGCCGATGACGAGGTCGAAGTCGGCGGTCTCGCCGTCGTCGAACCGCAGCCGGTGCACGCCGTCGCCGACCGGCTCGACGGCGCGCACGGTCTTGCCCCACCGCACCACCTCCGGCGCGACGGCGTCCAGCAGGAGACCGCGCAACTGCCCGCGGTCGATCTCCGGGCAGCTCGTCTCGCCGGGCGCGGGTGTCACCTGCCGGAGCACGGCCCCGGTGCGGTCCAGCATCCGCATCGCCTGCCCTTCGGGGCGGCAGAGCGCGAGGAACCCGTCGAGCAGCCCGGCCTCGCGCAGGGCTATCTGGCCGGTGTCGGCGTGCATGTCCAGCGAGCCGCCCTGCGTGCGGGCGTCGGGTGACGCGTCCTTGTCGAACACGGTCACCGCGATTCCCCGGTCCCGCAGGACACGGGCGCAGGTGAGCCCGCCCAGTCCCGCTCCGACGATGGCGATGCGGGTAGTCGAGTCGATCATGAGAGTCGTCCTTCCGTTCGGTGAGCCCTCATGAAAGCAAACTCGATAAAAAAGTGCAACGAGTCAACTTATGTACCGAGTGAACGCACCCTGGTAGGCTCCGGACGTGACTTCTCCTCCGGTCGGTCGTCGTGAGCGCAAGAAGGCCGCCACGCGGCAGTCGCTGGCCGACGCCGCCCTGCGGCTGTTCCTCGAGCGCGGCTACGACGCGGTGTCCATCCGGGACGTCGCGGAGGCGGCCGACGTGTCGACCACGACGCTGTTCAAGCACTTCAGCGGCAAGGAAGCGCTGGTGTTCGACGAGGACTCGGCGCGCGAGGCCACGCTCGTCGCGGTGGTGCGCGACCGCGCGCCCGGCCAGTCCATCCCGGCCGCGCTCCGGGACCACTTCCTGGCCGTGCGGCAGAGGTTCGCCGGGGAACCGGCCTTCGCGGAGTTCGAGAGGCTCATCGCGGGCACGCCCGTCCTGCGCGACTACGCCGACCGCATGTGGATGCGGCACCGGGTCGCGCTTGCCGCCGCCATCGCCGCGGAGGTCGGGGCTCCCGAGGACGACCCCGCGTGCCACGCGCTGGCCCACTTCGCGCTCCAGGCGTTGAGCCTGACCCGCGACGTCGACGACCCGGCGCGCGCGCTCCGCGAGGCCTTCGCCCTGCTGGAGAACGGCTGGGGCGCGCTACGCGGGCGGTAGCCGCAGGCCCGCGACCAGCACGCCGACCAGTCGCCGCGCGTCGTAGCGCGGGTCCTCGGCCCCGATGCAGAGGTTGCCGACGCCGCGCATGAGTTCGATGGCCGCCAGGTCCGAGCGGATCTCGCCGGACTCGGCCGCGGCGTCGAGCAGGCGCGCGCACACCGGCACGAGCCGGTCGAGGAAGTACGTGTGCAGCGTGTCGAACTCGGCGTTGTGCAGCACCGCGGCGAGGCCGTGCTTGGTCACCAGGAAGTCGACGAACAGGTCGATCCACCGCGCCAGCGCGGCGTGCGGTGAGGCGCTGCTCTCCAGCAGTGCGGGCCCCGCCTCGGCGCACGCCTCCACCTGGTGCCGGTAGACGGCGATCACCAGGTCGGCCCGCGTGGGGAAGTGGCGGTAGATGGTGCCCACGCCGACGCCCGCCTTCGCCGCGACGTCCCGCACCGGCGCCTCCACGCCGGACGTGACGAAGACGGCGGCGGCCGCGTCGAGCAGCGTCTTCTCGTTGCGCCGGGCGTCCGCCCGCTTGGCCTTGCCCGTGCCCTCGTCGTTCACCGCTGCGCTCCCGTGCTTGCTAACCGGAACAACGTTCCGTATCGTTAGTGGAACAAGGTTCCGTTTGCTCATCATCGCAGAGCGGACCCTCGACCACCAGGAGGACACGGCCATGCAGTACCGCACCTTGGGCCGCACCGGCGTGCAGGTCAGCACCCTCGCGCTCGGCGCGATGAACTTCGGCGCGATCGGACGCACCACGCAGGACGACGCCACGGCGATCGTCGACGCCGCGCTCGAAGCCGGGATCAACGTCGTCGACACCGCCGACATGTACGGCTCCGGCGAGTCGGAGGTGTTGACCGGCAAGGCCATCGCGGGCCGCCGCGACGACCTCGTGCTCGCCACGAAGGCGACCATGCCGATGGGGGAGGAGCGCAACCACCGGGGGAGTTCCCGCCGCTGGCTGGTCACCGAGCTGGACCACAGCCTGCGCAGGCTCGGCGTCGACCACGTCGACCTCTACCAGATCCACCGCTGGGACCCGACCACCAGCGACGAGGAGACGCTGTCGGCGCTGACCGACCTGCGGACCGCCGGGAAGATCCGCTACTTCGGCTCGTCGACCTTCCCCGCGTACCGCGTCGTGCAGGCCCAGTGGGCCGCCCGCGACCACCACCTCGGCCGGTACGCCACCGAGCAGCCCAGCTACTCCATCCTGCAACGCGGCATCGAGACCGACGTGCTGCCGGTGGCCCAGGAGTACGGGCTCGGCGTGCTCGCCTGGAGCCCGCTGGCCTCCGGCTGGCTGTCCGGCGCGGTCCGCGAGGGCCGGGAGATCACCACCAGCCGCTCGACGATCCTGCCCGAGCGCTTCGACCTGGCCGTCCCGTCCAACCGGGCCCGGCTCGACGCCGTGGAGAAGCTGGTCAAGATCGCCGAGCAGGCCGACCTGACGCTGATCCAGCTCGCGCTCGGCTTCGTGACCGCGCACCCCGCCGTGACCAGCGCGATCATCGGTCCCCGCACGGTCGAGCACCTGCGCTCGCAGCTCGCCGCCGCGGACACCGTGCTCCCGGCCGACGTGCTCGACGCGATCGACACCGTCGTCGCCCCCGGCGTCGACCTCGCCCCGCAGGAGAAGTTCGACACCCCGCCCGCGCTGCTCGACCCCGCGCTGCGGCGTCGCTGAGGAAGGCCCGCACCATGCCCAGTTTCGGCATCATCACCGCACCCATGCAGGTCGAGTACGCCGACCTCCTGCGCGTCTGGCGGGAGGCGGACGAGGTCCAGGAGATCGAGCACGCGTGGCTGTTCGACCACCTCATGCCCATCGGCGGCGACCCCGCCGGGCCCGCGTTCGAGGGCTGGACGCTGCTCTCCGCGCTGGCGGCCCAGACCCGGCGGCTCCGGCTCGGCGTCCTGGTCACCAGCAACCGGTTCCGCCCGCCCGCGGTGCTGGCCAAGATCGCCACGACCGTCGACGTCGTGTCCGGCGGACGGCTCGACTTCGGCATCGGCGTGGGCTCCCGGCCGGACCACCCCCTGGCCCGGCGCGAGTACGCGGCGCACGGCCTGCCGTTCCACGACCCCGCGGACGCCGTGGCCGCCCTCGCCGAGGCGTGCACGGTCATCCGTCGACTGTGGACGGAGGACGAGCCGTTCGACTTCGACGGCGAGCACCTCACGCTCACCGGGGCGTTCGGGAACCCCAAGCCCGTCCAACGCCCGCACCCGCCGATCCTCATCGGCGGCCGGTCGGCGGCCACCCTCCGGGTGGTGGCCGAGCACGCGGACGTGTGGAACTTCCCCGGCGACGACGTGGAGGAGGCCGTCCGCCGCGGGGCCCTGCTGGACCGCTACTGCGCCGACATCGGCCGCGACCCCGCCTCGATCACCCGTTCCCTGGTGCTGCCCGTGTCCTACGAGCGGCCCTCGACGACCAAGGACGCGGTCACGGCCGCGCTCGACGCGGGCTTCGGCCACCTCGTGCTCAGCCTGTCGCCGCCGTACCCGGTCGAGGTGGCGCGGTGGCTGGCCGACGAGGTGATCAGTCCTGCCGCGGCGAACTGTGCAGTGAGCTGACGTCCGCCGTCGCCGGAGCGCCCTCGACCCGCCCGTAGCGCAGGGACACGACGCCCTTGGGCCCGGCCACCGGCGGCTCGACGAGGGTGACGTTCGTGGGCACCGCACCGCCGTCGAACACCTTCTTCCCGACGCCCAGCACGACCGGGTGCACTTGGAGGTCGAGGCGGTCGAACAGCTGCTCGCGCAGGAGGGTCTGCACCAGGTCCAGGCTGCCGATGACCTTCACCCGCTCGTGCCGGTCGCGGATCTCGCGCACGGCGGCGGGCAGGTCCGGGCCGAGCTGGACCGACCCGGCCCACGGCAGGTCGGGCGTGCCGCGGGAGGCCACGTACTTCGGGATGCCGTTGAAGAGGGTGGCGATCTCCTTCAGCTCGGGCACGTCCTCCTGGTGCGGCCAGAAGGAGGCGAACATGGCGTACGTCCGCCTGCCGAGCAGCAGGGCGTCCGGGACCTCGTACGGGGCGTCGACCTCGTCCATCAGGGGCACCTGCCAGCCGCCGAACGGGAACCCCTCCGCGTCCTCCTCGGGCCCGCCGGGCGACTGCGCGACGAGGTCGAGGGTGGTGAACAGTTCGATGTGGACGGTGCCCATGGGGTGCTCCCGCTGCGCTCGGTCGTTTTCGGTCGGGAGGTAGACCGGCGGTCCGCGAAGAACTCATCGCGGGTGTCCGCGCTCGGCGGGCGGGCTGACGCGGAAGACCCGCAGCTGGAGCGCGAGCGTCGCGTAGTAGCCCGCCAGCGCGGTCAGCTCGAAGACCATGCGGTGACCGATGGTCGCCACGGCGTCGGCGTACTCCGCGTCGTCCAGGTCCTCCTCCCGGAGCAGCGCGAACACCACGCGCAGGGCGGCCCGTTCGGCGTCGTCGGCCAGGTCCGGCGGCGTGGTGAACGCCCGCAGGGCCTCGAGCTGCTCCGGTGTGACGCCCGCGGCCGCGGCGATGGGCTCGTGCGCGGTCCGCTCGACCCCGCTGTCCCACTTCGCGGCCACGGCCAGGATCGCCATCTCGCGCACGCGGTCGGTCAGCGTCGTCCGGTACCGGACGGCCGCGCCGACGCCCTGCAACGCGTGCCCGACCGGCGGCGCGACGAGCATCGCGTTGAACGGGCCCTCCAGCGCGCCCTCGTCGTCGACCAGCCGGAACCGTTGCGGCCCAGAGGAACGCGGACCGCCGGTGATGGTGTCGTAGAGGGCGCGCTGGTCGGCGTCGAGGTCGGCGGGCGTGAAGCGGGGCAGCCTGGTCATGGCCCGCATCCCACCAGCTACCGCCGCCGCGTGCCACTCCCGTCAGGCGGGCTCGTGCACGTCCGAACCCGCGTCCCTGGCGTAGAGCAGCTCGACCTCGGCCGCGTACTTCCGGTTGATCTGCCTCCGCTTGAGCTTCATCGTCGGCGTGATCTCCTCGCCGCCGGGCTCCCAGAACGTCGGCAGCACGTGGAAGCGCTTGATCTGCTCGATCCGCGACAGCTTCGCGTTCGCCGCGCCGATCCCCGCGCGCAGCGCCTCCACCACGGCCGGGTGCCGGGCGAGGGACGCGGCGGAGGCGTCGGTGATCCCGGCCTTGGCGGCGAACGCCGCGGCCACGTCGGGCTCCAGCACGACCAGCGCCGTGTTGTACGCGCGGGCGTCGCCGATCGCCACCAGCTCACCGACCAGCGGGCAGTGGACCTTCACGGTGTTCTCGATGTTGGACGGCGACATGTTCTTGCCGCCGGAGTTGATGATCAGCTCCTTCTTGCGGTCGACGATCGTGAAGTACCCGTCCTCGTCGACCGTGACCACGTCCCCGGTCCGCAGCCACCCGTCCTCGGTGAACGCCTCGGCCGTGCGCACCGGGTCGTTGCGGTAGCCGCGCATCACGATCGGCCCGCGCACCAGCACTTCGCCGTCCTCGGCGACCCGCAGCTCCACACCGGGAGCGGCGACGCCGACCGTGCCGACCTTCACCCGGTCCAACGGGTTCGCGGTGGCCAGCCCCGTGGTCTCGGACATGCCCCAGATCTCCACGATCTTGAGTCCCAATGCCATGAAGAACTCCAGCGTCTCCGGCGCGATGGAGGCCGCACCGGACATCGCCCACCGCATCCGGTCGAACCCGACCGCGACCCGCATCGGCGCCAGCACGGCCTGGTCGAGCGCCTGGAACTCGGCTTCCTCGTCGGCCGCCAGCTCCAACCCGGCCTGCCGGGCCCGCACCCGCCGGTGCGCCACCTCGAACGCCCGCGCCACCACGGCCGCCTGCTCGGCGGGCGCCGCGCTGAGCCGCGCGGTCAGCGCCAGCTTGATCTTCTCCCACACCCGCGGCACCGCGAACCAGAACGTGGGCCGCGCGTCCGCGAGCGCCTCGGCGACCCGCCGCGCGTCGTCCACGGTCGTCACCTCGGTGCCGTGCGTCATCTGGAGGTAGTGCGCCGACACCCGGTCGGCGATGTGCGCGGACGGCAGGTACGACAACGTCCGGTCGCCGTGCCGGATGCCGAGTTCGTCGTTGATCGACAGCACCTCGGACAGCACGTTCGCGTGCGTCAGCTCGACCCCCTTGGGATCGCCGGTGGTGCCGGACGTGTAGATCAGGGTCAGCACGTCCTGACCGTCGACGGCCCGCCAGGCCGCGTCGAAGTCGAACCCGTCCACCGAGGCGGCTTCCAGGTCCTCCAACGACACCGTGCCCTCGACCGGCTCGTCCACGACGACGACGTGCTCCACGGGTCCGCCCGCCGCCCGCACCCGTTCCACGAACTGCGCCTCGCACACCAGCACCCGGCACTCGGAGTTCCGCAGGAGGTAGGCGACCTGCTCCACGGCGGAGGTGTTGTAGATCGAGAACGGCACCGCCCCGAGGTGCAGCGCGGCCGTGTCCACGAGGTTGAACTCCGGCCGGTTGGTCATCAGCAGCGCCACGGTGTCGCCCCGCCGCACCCCGAGCGAGTGCAGCCCCTCGGCGATCCGCCGCACCCGCCGCGCGTACTCCCGCCACGTCACCGACCGCGCCCCACCGAGCACGCGCAGCGCCACGCCGTCGGGGTCGACCGTCGCGGTGTGCTGGAAGGCTTCGCAGAGGGTGGTGAACCGGTCGGGGGCTGTCATAGCGCGCTCCAGGGCTCGGCCTCCACGCGTGCCACGGCGTTGTGCCACGCTTCCCCGATTGTCGAACGCCGTTTCCGGCCCCGTCAATGACCCCTAGATCGGCGGTCGCACGAAGAGCGTGCTCCCCGAGATGTGCTCCGCGGCCGAACCGCACAGGAACGCCACCAGCCCCACGAGGTCCTCGGGCTCCCCGAGCCTTCCGCCGGGGTAGCGCGCGGACACCCGCGCCAAGTGCTCCTCGGACACGATCTCCCGCATCCCCGGCGTGTAGGTCAACCCCGGCGCGAGGGCGGTGGTGCGGATCCCCTGGTCCGCGAGCTCCTGGTGCACCACGTTGGACAGGATGTTCACCGCCGCCTTCGACCCGCCGTACGCGGCGGCCCCCGGCCCGGCCTGCGTGCCGATGGCGCTGGAGACGAACACGATCCGCCCGCCGCCGCCGCGGATCATCAGCGGCGCGAAGTGCTTCGTCGTGACGAAGCAGCCCACCACGTTGGACTTCAGCACCCGGTCGAGCTGGGCCACCTCGGTCTCCAGGACGCGCTGCCCCGGCGGCATCCACCCCGCGTTGTTGATCAACGCGTCCACCCGCCCCCACGCGGCGTCCACCTCGGCGGCGGCCGCCTCCACCGCGGCTTCGTCGCTGACGTCGGCCTCCAGCGCCACCGCCTCCGGGGCGCCGTCCACCTCGGCGATCTCGTCCACCACGACCTGGGCCCGGCCCCGGTCCCTCGCCAGCACGGCGACCCGAGCCCCCTCGGCGGCGAGCCCCAGCGCCAGCGCCCGTCCGATCCCTTGTGCGGCTCCCGTCACCACGACGACCTTACCCGCGATGTCGATGTTCACCTGATTGCCTCCAACTCCAACGTTGCGGTTGGATTTGACGGTAGACCTCGCCATCCACAACCGCAACGGTGGAGTTGGGTTAAGGTCGGCGAATGGCCTGGGACACCGAGGGGACTCGCAAACGCCTGAAGGAAGCGGCCACCGCGGAGTTCGCCGAACGCGGCCCGGACGGGACCACCATGGCCCGGATCGCCGACCGCGCGGGGATCAACAAGGAACGGCTGTACAAGTACTTCGGCGACAAGCAGGCGTTGTTCGACTCCGTCTTGGCCGACGAGCTGGAGAAACTGGCCGCCTCGGTCACCCACCCGGACGGTCCGTTCGAGGACATCGGCGAGTTCGCGGGCCGCACCTTCGACTACCACGCGGATCATCCGGAGCTGGCTCGGCTGCTGCTGTGGGAAGGCTTGTCAGGAGCCCCGGCGGCCGACGGGTCGAACAGGACGAAGCACTACCGGGACAAGGTTCGCGCGGTCGCCCAAGCGCAGCGGGACGGCCACTTGGCGACCGACTTCGACCCGGCGTACCTGGTGTTCATGCTCATCGCGCAAGCGGCGTGGTGGTCGGCTGTCCCGCAGGTGGCGCACATGCTCACCGGCGCGGATCCGGCGGACCCCGAGGAACGGGCGAAGCGTCGCGCGTGGGTGGTTCGGGCGGCTCGGAAGATGGCCGTGCCGGGCGGCTGAACCTCCGCCCTGCGTCGGGCCACCCGCGATCACGACCCGAAAACCTTGTGGTGGGCCCGAAAGTCGGGCCCACAACAAGGCCTAAACC
>NZ_JBHYHC010000207.1:0-2267 GCF_042738955.1 Umezawaea sp. NPDC059074 | reverse complement strand
GGGGGGGGGGGGGGGGTGGGGGGGGCGGCGCGTTTGTTGGGGGGGGGGGGCGTCACACCCCCCCCCCGGGGGCGCCCCCCCCCCCAACCCCCCCCAAAATCCTGGCGGGGCCCCCCACCGCCCCCCCCACCACAAGGCCTAAACCATTACTCGGTCCAGCCTGATCGGCAGGCTTCGCTGTCGGACGCCGGTCGCGTGCCAGACGGCGTTGGCCACGGCGGCGGCGGTGCCCACGATCCCGACCTCACCGACGCCCTTGGCCCCACCGGGGACGCTGGGGTCGTGGTCCTCGACCCAGTCGGCCTCGATGTCCGGCACGTCGGCGTGCGAGGCCACGTGGTAGCCCGCGAGGTCCCCGTTCACCAGGCCGCCGAACTCCTTGTCCCGCAAGCCTTCCTCGTGCAGCGCCATCGACAGGCCCATCGTCATCCCGCCGACGAGCTGGCTGCGGGTCGTCAGCGGGTTGATGATCCGGCCGGCGGCGAAGATCCCCAGCATCCGCCGGACCCGCACCTCCCCGGTCGACGGGTCCACGGCCACTTCCACGAACTGAGCGCCGTGCGAGTAGCGGTCCTGCTTCGCCAACGCCCCGATCGCCGCGGCCGTGTCGGCGCGACCGGTGATCCCCTCGGCGGGGATCTCGTGGACTCCCACCAACTTCTCGCGGAGATCCGTGGCGGCGGCGATCACGGCCCACGACCAGGACGCCGTTCCCCGTGACCCACCGGCGAACCAGGCCTGGCCGAGGTCGCTGTCGGCGATCTTCATCCGCACCGCCGACGGGGACACCTCCAGGGCGTCCGCCGCGACCAAGGCGAGCGCGGTGCGCGCCCCGGTCCCGATGTCGGCCGCGCCGATGGCGACCGTGAACACCCCGTCCGGCGACGCGGTGATGGCCGCCGTCGACGGCAGTGCCCCAGCGCCGTAGATGCCGACCGCCATCCCGGTTCCCGTGAGCCAGCGGCCTTCCCGGCGGACGCCGGGACGCGGGTCGCGGTCCGCCCAGCCGAACCGGCGGGCACCTTCCTTCAGGCACGCCACCAGGTTCCGGCTGGAGAACGGGAACCCGCTCACCGGGCCGACCTGCGGCTCGTTCCTCAACCGCAGCTCCACCGGGTCGACCCCGGTGGCCTCGGCCAGTTCGTCCATCGCCGACTCCACGGCGAACGACCCCGGCGCGCAGCCGGGGGCCCGCATCCACGTGGGGGTCGGGAGGTCGACCTTGACCACCGAGGTCCGGACGCGGATCGCGTCGGCCGCGTACAGGGCGTTGGTGACCTCGCCGTTGCGCTCGATGTACTCGTGGATGGTGGACGTGTGGCTGGCGGTCTCGTGGTCGATGGCCCGCAGCCGCCCGGTCGAGTCCGCCCCCAGCCGGATCCGCTGGGACGTGGCGGGCCGCATCCCGGTGACCGAGAAGACCTGCCGCCTGCTCAACGTCACCCGTACCGGGCGGTCGAACAGCGTCGCCGCCATCACCGCGAGGATGAGCTGCGGTCCGAGCGCCTTCGACCCGAACCCGCCGCCCACGTGCTCGGCCCGCACCCGGACCACGCCGGGCTCGAACCGGAACAGCGAGGCCAACACCTGCGACACCAGGTAGGAACCCTGGTTGGCGTCGACCACCTCCAGCCGCCCGTCCTCCCACCGGGCCATGGCCGCGTGCGGCTCCATGGCGGTGTGGTGCTCCTCCGGCGTGGAGTACCGCTGGTCCACCACGACCGGCGCGACGGCCAGTTCCGCGTCCACGTCGCCCTTGCCGGACTCCGGCGCGGACGCGGGGGAGTACGCGTCGGGGTGGGAGGCGGAGAACTCGACGTCGTGCGGCTCCTCCGCGTACGTCACGACCAGCGCCTCGGCCCCGGCCCGCGCCTGCTCGATGGACTTGGCCACGACCAGCGCCACCGGCCGACCGACGTGCGGCACCCGGTCGTCCTGGAGCAGCTGCAACGTCCCGTCGCCGACGCCGAAGATGCCCGCGTCGGGGTTCAGCCGCGGCGCGTTGCCGTGGTGCACGACCCCGAGCACCCCCGGCATGGCCAGCACCGACTCGGTGTCCAGGGAGGTGATCCGCCCGCGCGCGATGGTCGACAGCACGAGCCAGCCGTGGGCCAGTCCGTCGATCGGGACGTCCGCGGCGTACTTGGCCGCGCCGGTGACCTTCTCCAGGCCCTCCAGGCGGACGTGGGACGTGCCCACGGCGCCCGGCCGCGTGATGCTCTCGGTCATCGAGCCGCCTCCTCGGCGATTTCGGTCAGCACGGACAC
>NZ_JBHYHC010000206.1:0-11667 GCF_042738955.1 Umezawaea sp. NPDC059074 | reverse complement strand
TACGTCGTGGGCTGCTTCAGTTGTGTAAAACAGCCAGCCCACAAGTCCGAAACGGAGATGGCGGGCCCCCCGAGACCGACCGGGAGCGCCGCCTTCTCGTTGCGTCAGAACGAGTTCTCGTCCACGTCCATCAGCGAGTTGTCCGTCGACTCGGCGATCTTGCGGCGCGAGGTCAGCTCCGGCAGGACGGTCCGGGCGAAGAACGACGCCACGGCGACCTTGCCCTCGTAGAACGCCTTGTCCTTGGCGGACACCGGTTCCGCGAGCTTCGCCAGCGCGACCTCGGCCTGGCGCAGCAGCAGCCAGCCGACGAGCACGTCGCCCGCGGTCATCAGCAGCCGCACCGAGTTCTGGCCGACCTTGTAGATGTTGCGGACGTCCTCCTGCGAGCTGGTCAGGAACCCGACCAGCGCGCCGAGCATGCCCTGGAGGTCCTGGAGGGCCTGCGCGAGCAGCGCCCGCTCCTCCTTGAGGCGACCGTTGCCGCCCTCGTTGTCGAGGAACTTCTGGATCTCGCCGTTGATGTGGCCGAGCGCCTGGCCCTTGTTCCGGATGATCTTGCGGAAGAAGAAGTCCAGCGACTGGATCGCGGTCGTGCCCTCGTACAGCGAGTCGATCTTCGAGTCGCGGATGTACTGCTCGATCGGGTAGTCCTGCAGGAAGCCCGACCCGCCGAGCGTCTGCAACGACTGCGCGAGCTGCTCGTACGCCCGCTCGGAGCCGACGCCCTTCACGATCGGCAGCAGCAGGTCGTTGACCGCGCCCGCCAGCTCCTTGTCCTCGCCGCCGAGCGCGATCCGGTCCTGGTACGTCGCCGTGTACAGGTACACCGCGCGCAGGCCCTCGGCGTAGGACTTCTGGAGCATCAGGCTGCGCCGGACGTCCGGGTGGTTCGTGATCGCCACGCGCGGGGCGGTCTTGTCCGTCATCCGCGTCAGGTCCGCGCTCTGCACGCGCTCCTTGGCGTAGGCCAGCGCGTTGAGGTAGCCGGTCGACAGCGTGCCGATCGCCTTGGTGCCGACCATCATCCGCGCGTGCTCGATGACCTCGAACATCTGCGCGATGCCGTCGTGCACCTCGCCCAGCAGCCAGCCCTTGGCGGGCACGCCGTGCTGGCCGAACGTCAGCTCGCAGGTCGTGGAGACCTTGAGGCCCATCTTGTGCTCGACGTTGGTGACGAAGGCGCCGTTGCGCTCGCCCAGCTCACCGGTCTCGCCGTCGAAGTGGAACTTCGGCACCAGGAACATCGAGAGGCCCTTGGTGCCGGGCCGCGCCTCGATGCCGGGGCCCTCGGGCCGCGCCAGCACCAGGTGCATGATGTTGTCGGTCAGGTCGTGGTCGGCCGACGTGATGAACCGCTTCACGCCGTCGAGGTGCCACGACCCGTCCTCCTGGAGGACGGCCTTCGTGCGGCCCGCGCCGACGTCGGAGCCCGCGTCGGGCTCGGTGAGCACCATCGTGGCGCCCCAGCCGTGGTCGATGCAGGTCTTGGCCCAGACCTTCTGCTCCTCGGTGCCGTTGTTGTAGACGACGGAGGAGAAGCTCGGGCCCGCCATGTACATGTACGCGGCCGGGTTCGAGCCCAGGATCAGCTCGGACGCCGCCCACTGCACCGACGGCGGCACGCCGTAGCCGCCCAGCTCGTTGGACAGCGAGAGGCGGTACCACTCGCCGTCCCACAGCGCCTGGTACGACTTCTTGAACGACTCGGGCAGCGTCGCCGAGTGCGTCTTGGGGTCGAAGACCGGCGGGTTGCGGTCGGAGTCCACGAACGAATCCGCCAGCGGGCCGACGGCGAGCTTGTTCAGCTCGGCCAGCACCCCGCGCGCGGTCTCCTCGTCAGCCTGCTCGAACGGCCCCGTGCCGAGGTGGTCCTGCACGTTGAAGACCTCGAAGAGGTTGAACTCCAGGTCCCTGACGTTGCTCTTGTAGTGGCCCATCTCGTCACTCACTCCCGAAAGGTGCGGGGCCTGTCCCCTACTGACCGGTAACAACAGGGTATTACCTGTCGGTAACCCCGGCAAGGCCGAACACCCGCCTGTGTTCGCGACCACGCGTCCGAAGGCCCTGCTGAAGATCGACATCCGACGCCCCGCGCGCTCGTGACGGACCGTGACAACACCCCCATTCGGGCGTAGTCGCGAGCCCTCAACCTCCACGTATGTGAACAAGGGTCACAAACGTGACTCGGTTCCCTGTCAAGTACTTCCGCAGGCCGCAACAGGCTCGTAAGACCTACGTCACATCTCCCGTGTGGATGAGCTGGGCACCGCCGCCCGTGTCGCTCAGCGCATCCGGACGGGCGCCGCACTTGCTGTGCACACCAGGAGGTCTCATGGGCACCCTCGACTGGGTAGTGGTCGTTGGGTACTTCTTCGTCATGGTGGCCATCGGTATTTGGTCGCGCGGGCGGGTCAAGAACATCGCCGACTTCTTCACCGCCGGCGGCAAGATGCCGTGGTGGCTGTCCGGCATCTCGCACCACATGTCCGGCTACAGCGCCGTCATGTTCGTCGCCTTCGCCGCCGAGGCGTACCGGTTGGGCCTCACGGTCTACATCTGGTGGTCGCTGACCATCGGCATCGGCGTGGGCATCGGCGCGTTCCTGTTCGCGGGCCGGTGGAACCGGTTGCGCGCCAAGCACAACGTGGCCTCGCCGCTGGAGTACCTGGCCCGGCGCTACAACGTGCCGACCCAGCAGCTCATGGCCTGGTGCGGCGCCGTCCTCAAGGTCGTCGACATCGCGGCGAAGTGGGCCGCCGTCTCGATCCTGCTGCGCGGCTTCGCGGGCGTGCCCATCACGTGGGGCATCGTGCTGATCGGCCTCGTCACGATGGTCTACTCGGTGCTGGGCGGCCTGTGGGCCGACGCGCTCACCGACATGGGCCAGTTCGTCATCCAGGGCGCCGCGGGCATCGCGATGTTCGTCGCGGTCGCCGCGCACCTCGGCGGCATCGACTTCATGTGGACGATCTGGGACAAGCTCCCCGAGTCCCACAGCGACCCGCTGTCCGGGCCGTACACGTTCACGTTCTTCATGGCGCTGTTCCTGATCAAGACGCTCGAGTACAACGGCGGCATGTGGAACCTGGCGCAGCGCTACATGGCCGCGCCCTCCGGCGCCGCGGCGAAGCGCTCGGCGCTGCTGTCGGCAGGCCTGTGGCTGGTGTGGCCGCTGGTCCTGTTCTTCCCGATGTGGGCCGCGCCGCTGATCGTGCCGGGCATGGACGCCAACGCCGAGCAGGCGTACGTCGAGATGGGCAAGGCGATGCTGCCCGCGGGCATGGTCGGCCTGGTCCTCGCCGGGTTCTTCTCGCACACCATGGCGATGGTGTCCTCGGACGCGAACGTGATCTCCGCGGTCATCACGCGGGACATGCTGCCCAAGCTGTGGAAGGGCATCACGAGGCTGACGTCCGACGCCCAGCTGAAACTGGCCAGGGTCACGACGTTCCTCTTCATCGGGCTCAGCATGATCATCGCCATCACGTCCGGCGGCCAGGGGTTCGTCCTCAAGGTGGTGGTCGACCTCGTGGCGGCCACCATGGGCCCGATCGCGATCCCGCTGATGCTGGGCCTGCTCCCGTGGTTCCGGAAGTTCGGCCCGTCCGCGGCCATCGCCTCGGTCGTCGGCGGCCTCGGCGTGTGGGCGTTCCTCTACATCGAGCAGATGCAGAAGGCCGCCTTCGTCACGAAGGGCGTCCTGGTGGCGACCCCGCTGGTCGTGTCGCTGATCCTGTACATCGCGTTCGGCCTGCTGAAGCCCGAACCCTCAGCGGACCGCGACGTCCTCCTCGAATCGCTCGACTCCGACGACGAGTCCAAGCCCGCGGGTGAGGAACCCGCGACCGTGAAGGCCTGACCGTCGAGGGGCCGCCCCACCGGGGCGGCCCCTACCTTTTCGGTATGAGACCCGACCCGGGCGAGGTCCTGCATTTCTCGGAAGACCCCACCATCACCCGCTTCCTCCCACACGTGGCCTCCACGGCCCGCCAACGAACCCCATACGTCTGGGCCGTCGACCACACCCGCAGCCCCGACTACTGGTTCCCCAGAGCCTGCCCCCGTGCGATGGCCTGGTCCCCCACGGCCCACCCGCTCCTGAGCCCTGGCACGACCCGCCTGCACGCCATCGAGTACGGCTGGCTGGAACCCCTGCGCACCGTCCGCCTCTACGCGTACCGCCTACCGGCCACCGCCTTCACCCCGTTCGGCACCGGCGAACCCCACGCCCACGTGGCCACCATCCCGATCACCCCGCTGGGCCCACCGGAACCGGTCGGCGACCTCCTCCACCTGCACGAGGAGGCAGGCATCGAACTCCGCGTCCTCCCCACCCTGTGGCCACTGTGGGACACCATCACCACCAGCACCCTTTCGTTCAGCGGCATTCGCCTGGGAAACGCGCTGCCACGGTCTCCGTGACAATTCTTGTTTACCGGTCCTCGTTGTGGGTAAAGCGGGGATCATCCGAGACGGAATTGGGGTTACTCTCGGCACTTTCAGGCTTCTGAACTGGGGAAATGCGTTCTTGTGGTGAGGTTGTTCGCCGTGGCGCACATCACTTCGAGGCATCCTGATCGGACCCTCGAACATCCTTTAGGCATAGCTCGAAACGATTGCCAAAGGGGAGATGCAATGCGCCGCACCATGGTTCTCAAGGGTTCCGCCGCGATCGTGGCCGTGACCGCCGTAGCCGCCGTGTCCGCCTGCTCCACGGCCGGTTCGAGCACCGCCACCCAGACCCACGGCCCGAGCCCGACGCAGGCCGCCACGAGCGGCGCGGAGGGCTTCTCCGCCAAGCAGGCGGGCAAGCAGGAGACCTGTCAGCAGGTGGAGGCCTCGATCGGCGACCCCCTGCCGTCGGACAAGACGCAGTCGAAGGTCGGCCTGACCATGGTCAACACCGGCACGACCACCTGCGTCCTCCGAGGCTTCCCCGGCGTCCGCCTGACCGGCAAGGACAACCTCCCGTGGGACCTGACCCGCACCAACGACCCGGTGGTCGACGTCACCCTGGCCCCCGGCGCGGGCGCGATCAGCTACCTCACCTACCTGCCCACCACCGACCCGTCCGGCTGGGCCGTGGCAACCCTCCAGGTAACGCCCCCGAACACCACCGCCACCCAGACCCTCGACTGGAAGCTGGGCAAGGTCGTCCTCCAGGACGCCGCAACCCACCCCGGCACCTACATCGGCCCTACCGTGGGCCTGCTCGGCTGAGCACCGCACGACGAAGGCCCAGGAGAACTCGTTCTCCTGGGCCTTCGTCGTGGAGCGGGTGACGGGAATCGAACCCGCCTCTACAGCTTGGGAACCCGATCAGCCGGTGCTGATCGCAGCTCTGACCTGCGTGGGTCTGGTGTCGTTGCTACGCGCTACCTACCCCTGTTGACCTGCGGTTAGTGCACGTGGAGCGCACGCCGATCCGCAGTGGCAGGACCAGCAAGATCCTTGCGGAGGATCTTGGCACTACAGCCACAGACCAGCCTGACCTGGAGCTTTCACTCACGCGAGGCCTCGGTACTGCTTAATGTTCTGTCCCTGTTCCGCAGAATCACCTAGGTCAGGCGGCCTGTGACAGTCGATGAAGGTCATCGCTAGCCACCGAGGTTGCTGCACTGCACCACCCTGACTTGGCCTGACGCGAAGTCAGGCACCCGTCCCGCCTGCTCGGTCATCTGGGTACACGGTGGCCTACAACTCCTCGTAACCCACTGCGCAGCGGCGACGATGTGGTCGGGTACAGGCTGTGAGGAGTGGTGTCCGGTGGCGGACGAGTGGGACTTCTTCGTCTCATATACGGCGACGGACCGGTCGTGGGCGGAGTGGGTGGCCTGGCAGTTGGAGGAGGCTGGGCACCGTGTCCTGATCCAGGCATGGGACATGGTGCCGGGCAGCAACTGGGTCAACTCCATGCACGAGGGCGTCCAGAAGGCCGCCCGCACGATCGCCCTGCTGTCCCCGGCCTACCTGAACTCGGTGTACGGCACGATTGAGTGGCAGGCGGCATGGCGGGACGACCCGCTGGGCGAGGAGCGCAAGCTACTGGTGTTCCGGGTGGCGGAGTGCGAACGACCAGGCCTGCTAGGGCCGGTGGTGTCGCAGGATCTATTTGGGCTGCTCGAGGGTGCGACTCGTCGGCGTCTGCATGACGCGGTCAACGCCGCGGTCACCGGCCGGGCGAAACCCACAGTACCTCCTGGGTTCCCCGGCGCTGGCCGGGCGATCGCGACGGAACCAAGGTTCCCCGGCGGATTCCCGGAAGTGTGGAACATTCCGCCGCGCAACCCGAACTTCACCGGCCGCGCCGAGTCACTGACCCGGTTACGGGAGGTGATGCGCTCGTCAGCGGCTGTGGCGGTGCACTCGCTGCGTGGTATGGGTGGGGTGGGTAAGTCGCAGCTCGCGATTGAGTACACCTATCGGTTCGCCGATGACTTCGACGTGGTGTGGTGGATTCCGGCTGAACAACCCTCGTTGATCCCCAACCACCTCGCGAACCTGGGCGAGAAGCTTGGCGTTCCGGCTAGGACAGACCTTGTGTCGATGGTCTCGGCTGCGTACGACGTGTTGCGTGGGCGAACGCGGTGGCTGTTGATCTTCGATAATGCCGAGGATCCCGTCACGCTGCGGGAGTACCTGCCGCCCAGCACCGGACAGGTGGTGATCACGACTCGACGTGCGGGGTTCAGCGCTTTGGGAGCCGAGTTGAATGTGGACGTCCTGGACCCAGCCGAAAGTATTGCGTTGCTTAAGCGCCGATTGCCGACCATCACCGACGACCAGGCGGTGGAGTTGGCGGACGAGTTAGATGGCCTGCCGTTGGCGATCGAGCAAGCCTCTGCTTACATGATCACTACCGGCCTCGCCGCCCCTGCCTATCTCGAGTTGATGCAGACTCACGCGACCGAGATGATCGGTCGAGGTCGAGTAGCGGGCCGCGAGGACACGTTGGTGACGTTATGGGATTTGTCTCTGTCCACGCTCACTCAACAGCAACCAGCTGCGGTGACCTTGCTGGACTTACTTGCTTATCTGGCTCCTGAGCCAGTCCCGCTTAATCTATTCACCGATCACTCGAACGAACTATCCACACCGCTGGCTGAAGCTGTGGCAAGCCCAGTCGCCTTTGCTGATGTGGTTGGAGCGTTAGTCGACCACTTCCTGGTCCGCCGCACCGCTGACGATTTAACCATCGTCCACCGACTGCTTCAACAGTCAATACGTAGCAGACACACTGCCACCTGGCCGCCGGAGGGTGCAGCTCATCTGAGGATTATCGCACAGAATTTGCTTGTAGCCGACTTGCCGAACACGATCATGAGTGCGCCGGAAAATTGGCCCCGATGGAGGGCGTTGCTCCCGCACGTCCTGGCTTCTTGTGAAGAATTCCAAGCGCATTCGGTCAAAGCTACTGACAATGAGTCTTGGCTGCTCGATCGCGCCGCCACTTACCTACGAGTTCACGGGCAACCTGTAGATGCCAGAATTCTGTTTGAGCGTGCCCTAGCCATTGACGAGGCCACGTACGGACCCGTCCACCCCATCGTCGCCACCGCACTGAGCAACCTCGGCGGTGCAGTGCGCGATCTCGGCCAACCTGCCGACGCTAAACCCCTTTACGAACGTGCGTTGGCCATTGACGAGGTCACATACGGACCCGACCACCCCGACGTCGCCACCGCACTGAACAACCTCGGCGGTGCAGTGCGCGATCTCGGCCAACCTGCCGACGCTAAACCCCTGTTTGAGCGTGCCTTGGCCATCACCGAGGCCACGTACGGACCTGTCCACCCCACCGTCGCCATCCGCCTGAACAACCTCGGCGGTGCACTGCGCGATCTCGGCCAACCTGCCGACGCTAAACCCCTTTACGAACGTGCCTTGGCCATCGCCGAGACCACGTACGGACCCGACCACCCCGACGTCGCCGCCTCGTTGAGCAACCTGGGCGGTGCACTACGCAGCCTCGGCCAACCTGCCGACGCTAAACCCCTTTACGAACGTGCCTTGACCATCGCCGAGACCACGTACGGACCCGACCACCCCACCGTCGCCGCCTCGTTGAGCAACCTCGGCGTCGCACTGAGTGACCTGAGCCAACCCGCCAACGCCAAACTCTTGTTTGAGCGTGCCTTGGCTATCGACGAGGCCACGTACGGACCCGACCACCCCACCGTCGCCATCCGCCTGAGCAATCTCGGCGTCGCACTGAGCAACTTGGGTCAACCCGCTGACGCCAAACCTCTCTACGAACGGGCCTTGGCCATCAACAAAACCACGTACGGCCCCGATCACCCCGACGTCGCTTCGCGTTGAGGAACCTCGGCGTCGCACTGAGCGACCTGAGCCAACCCCTGTTTGGGCTCGCTGAACGTGTTCGCAACGCCCCTAAAGCTGGAAGTTCCATCGTGCGGAACTGAGTCTCTCAGCAGAGAATGCCACTGAACTGCGCCTTTGACTTCAGGTGGCTACTTGAAGATGGCTTTTGTTCCGTGCATGTTCTGTAGCCCCGCCAAGATCTTCGAGGGCAAGCCTGTGGGCTGGTCGACGCCGCCAAGGCGTTGAGCTGTTCACGGGTGCGGCAGCCGAGCGCCCCCGGCCACCGATCGGGTCGACCTGGGTGCGCTCGTCCCGTCTACCGATCGTCACGGGAGTTGCCCTCAACTGGTCGCTGTAGCGGTATCGGTCCACCGCGCGACAGTTGGGTATGGAGATCGAGTTGGCGGACGCGGTGGCTGCGGTGCGGAACGAGTTGCTGGAAGCCGTGACCTATGGGCTGGGGCAGGAGATCGGGTTCGTGGTGGGGCCGATCGAGTTGGAGTTCGCGGTGGAGTTGAAAGCTGACGTAAAGGTCGCGGGGAAGTTCAAGGCGTGGGTGGTGTCCGCCGATGTGGGGGCTGGTGTCTCGCGAGGCACGACGCACAAGGTGAAGGTGTCGCTGACGCCGAAGGACAAGAGCGGTGGGGACCTGCGGGTACATGGTTCAGTGCCTCGGGCGGCGGGGCCTGGTGATGTGTCCGGTCGTATCCAGCCGTGATCTGACCGACTGATCAGGGGCCGGAGGCCGAGGTGCAGAGGGATCGGGTAGTCGGGGTCGCCGCCGTTGGACGTCCAGGCTCGGGATACGTGGTCGGCCCACAATTGGTTCTCACATCGGCCCATGTGGTCGGTGCGCTGGGCTCGACGGTAGAGGTGTTCTTCCCCGGCCGTTCCGGCTTGTTCACGGGAACTGTCGTGTGGTGTGGAACACCTGATGGTGTCGATGACGCGGCCCTGGTACGCGTCCACACCTCCCCGGAGTGGGTGCCGCCGCGCAGTCGACCCGTCGCGTGGGGGCAATTGGTGACCACCAGGACGGGAATCCCGTGTGAAACGTGGGGTGTACCGGACAAGGACCAGCGCCCCGGTGCCGCAGTGGAGACCGCGCATCCTTCGGGAAAGCTCAATCCCGGTGATCGAGAAGTGGCCAATCGGTATGTGATGGCGGTGGACGGGCACCCGCCGACGCCCTTGAAGGACGGCCGCTCGCCGTGGGGCGGGTTGTCAGGTGGGGCGTTGTTCTGCGGTGACCTTCTAACAGGGGTGATCACGGCGGATGAAGAGTATGGCGGGCACTCGCGGTTGGTGGTGGTGCCGACGTATGCGCTACACCAGGCAGAGGGATTCCGGGATGTGCTGGCCGAGCACACCGATAGCCAGACCATGGTGCTGGCACCAGTGGAGTTCCAGTCGTTGACAGAGGCTCCCTCTGCGGTCCTGCCCGGTGAGTTGCCGTCCCCCGGTTGGTTGCTGGTCGCGGGGTTGAAGGTGGTGCCGTTCCGTGGTCGTTCGGAACTGTTGGCCGAGCTGAACGACTGGGCAGGGACCGACGGTGCTGGAGTGTTTTTGCTGCATGGATCGGGTGGACAGGGCAAGACGCGACTGGCCCATCAGGTAGTCGACGAACTGGTTGACCATAGGTGGGCGGCGGTGTGGTTGGACCCGCACCGCACGGAGGCGGAGTTGGAGGTGTTGTCCGATTCTGCAACGCCGACAGTGGTGGTCGTGGACTACGCCGAGACTCGAACACCCCAGGTCAAGGCAATGCTTCGAATGTGCGTGCGGCACGGTGGTGCAGTGCCCATGAAGGTGCTCCTATTGGCCCGAACCGCCGGGGAGTGGTGGGAACGGCTGGGATCGTCGTCGGATGCCGCGTCGATGTTGTTAGCACGCGCGGGTGTCCGCCTGCTGGAGGAGTTGGAGCCCGAGGCCAAAGGACGGGCGGTTGCCTACCGGGAAGCGGTGCGGGGGTTCGCGGGTGCGTTGCCGAAGGTGAACGGACAAGCTGGGTACCCCTGGACAGTGATCGCATCCGGTCTCCCGGACCCGGCACCGACCCGACTGGGGTTGGAGGGTGCGCTGACACTGCACATGACTGCATTGGCGGACCTGCTGGACTCTGCGGCTGCGCCTTTTCAGGAAACAGCCACGGTGCGCGTGGCGGCAGGCGGCGCGCCCGAGGAGGTGGAGGATCGCCTTCTCCGTCATGAGCAGCGGTATTGGCAAACCGCGGCCGAGACGCGGACCCCGTCTGTGGTGTTCGAGCAGTCGACGTTGCACGACGTGATGGCCGCTGTAGCTCTGCTCGGGGCGGACAGCAGGGACACGGCCGATGACTTGTTGCGGAGGATCGAGGGCCTGGAGGATCAGCCTCGGGACCGCCGGAATTCGGTGTTGAAGTGGGTTGCCAGTCTGTATCCGGCATTGGGGGACATTCCGTTCGGTTCGATCCAGCCGGATCGATTGGCGGAGCGTTTCGTGGGCCGTCACGTGCGGCAGCGTCCGGGAATGGTGGATCGTCTTATTGTGGGGATCGACGGAACACGGTTGGAGCGGTTGCTGACTTTTTACTGCCGTGCGGCGTCGCATCGGGTATTCGGTGGTGTGCTGGATGACGGGTTGACGTCGTTGTGTGCGCGGCATGTTTCGGAGCTGGGTCCAGTGGCGATCGAGGTAGCTACCCAGGTGGAGTCACCGCGGCCGTTGATGCAGGCGTTGGAACTCATCGGTGATGACAATGCCACCGATCTCGCGACCCTCATGCTGCTGGCTGATCATTTGCCGCTGTCGAGTCATCGTCTTGCGGAGTGGGCGGCGCGAATTGGGGAACGTCTGGTTCACGAACATCGTGAATTGGCCGAGGCACGACCCGACGCGTTCCTCCCTCACCTCGCCACCAGCCTCAACAACCAGTCCATCCGGTTGGCCAACCTCGGGCGGCGGGAGGAAGCACTCGACGCCGCCACCGAAGCCGTCAACATCCGACGCAGCCTGGCCGAGGCACGACCCGACGCGTTCCTCCCCAACCTCGCCGGCAGCCTCAACAACCAGTCCGTCCGGTTGGGCGAGTTGGGGCGGCGGGAGGAAGCACTCGACGCCGCCACCGAAGCCGTCAACGCTTACCGCGACCTGGCCGAGGCACGACCCGATGCGTTCCTCCCCAACCTCGCCGGCAGCCTCAACAACCAGTCCATCCAGCTGGCCAACCTCGGGCGGCGGGAGGAAGCACTCGACGCCATCACCGAAGCCGTCAACATCCGACGCAGCCTGGCCGAGGCACGACCCGACGCGTTCCTCCCCGACCTCGCCGGCAGCCTCAACAACCAGTCCAACCGGTTGGCC
>NZ_JBHYHC010000205.1:0-11722 GCF_042738955.1 Umezawaea sp. NPDC059074 | reverse complement strand
TTTTGTATACGACCCTGGGTGGGGCCCTCCCCGCCGCCGGGCCCGGCCGGGGCACGCCCCGCACCCTGTGGGGGGCCTCCCCCGGGCCGCGAGGCCTGCTAGTGGATCACCGGGCAGACCCCGGTGGTGCCGCCGGGGAAGAAGTTGGGCACCTGCTCCTCCTTGTCGTAGTACCGGTGGAACACCGGGGTCAACGACCCGGACATCGGCGGGACGATCCACGACCAGTCGGCGGGGCACTTGCGGCCCGCCGCCTCCTCCTTCTGCACGTGGGTGAGGAAGCGCTGGGACTCGGTGTGGTGGTCGGTGATGGTGACGCCCGCCTCCGCGAACGAGTGCAGCACCGCCCGGTTCAGCTCGACCAGCGCCCGGTCGCGCCAGAGCGTCTGCTCCGACGAGGTGTCCAGGCCCATCCGCTTGCCCAGGTACGGCAGCAGGTCGTAGCGGTCGTTGTCGGCGAGGTTGCGGGCGCCGATCTCGGTGCCCATGTACCACCCGTTGAACGGGGCCGACGGGTAGTCGATCCCGCCGATCCGCATCCGCATGTTGCTGATGACGGGGACGGCGTGCCAGCGCAGGCCGAGCTTGGCCAGCCACGGCAGTTCCGGGTGGCTCAGCGGGACCTCCAGCACGGCGTCCGGCGGGAGGTCCACCATGCCCGTGTCGGTGTCCGCGGTCTCCACGAGCACCGGCAGGACGTCGAAGGGCCCTCGGGTCCTCGGCGGCTGCCAGCCGTGGGTGATCGCCAGGTCGGTGAGTTCGAGGTTCCGGCGGTCGCCTAAAACGCCGCCGTCCGGTCCGCGGTAGGCGGCGTACCGGATGAGCTGCTCGTTGCGGATGCGGGGACCGGGGTGGCCGGGTTCGTCGGGGGCGAACACGGACATGACCGGGCGGATCTTCCCCGCGTTGGTGGCGAGCCGGAGGTGCTCGACGCACTCGTCCGCCACCTCCTTGGGGTCGCGGAGATCCCGGAGGTCGCGCACCTTGAGGCTGCGCCAGTAGAGCCTGCCGATGCAGCGGGCGCTGTTGCGCCAGGCAACCCTGGCGCCGAAGGTCAACTCGGTGGTGGTGTGCCGGTAGGTGCCGGTCGCCGCGATCTCCGCGTGCACTTCGGCGAGTCGGTCCTCTACCGGGCCTAGGTCATGGTTTTCCTCGTGGTGCAGCCGGACGAACGCCTCTGCCTCGGCGATGTCGACCTCGGTCACCGGTGGGGCGACCGCGTTCTCGACGAGCGACGGGGGGAGCGGCATCACGTCTTCCGGACACGTGGGGACGGGGGCCATGGCGGGACACCGTAATTGCACTTTCGTGGTCGGTGCACCGCCGTGCCGGTCACCGGGTTGAGCCAACGAGGCACCCGCGGTGGACACCGTCGGTGCTTGATCCGACAAGCGGGTGATCAGAGCTGCGATTACGGGTGGTGTCGCAATCGTTACCCCTTGGAAGCCTCACGGTTACCCGTGTTCAAGATCACATCGAATCTTCACGCGTTCCGGTGACATTCTGGCCTTGCGAGACGATGGACCCCGCGTTCATCTCCCGTTCACCAACCGGCATACTCGCCGGATCATGATCAACTTCAGTGCCGAGCTCTACCTGCTCATCTCCCGCTTCGCCCAGTCCACCCCCGAATGGGTGCACTCGTTCGCCGATTTCGGCACGGACGCCGGTCTGCTGCTCTTCTTCGCCCTCTTCGGGTGGCACGCCTGGCGCACGCGGGGGACGCCGGAGCACCGGCTCGCCCTGGTCGCCCCGCTGGCGGTGATCGGCGCCTACCTCGTGAGCGAGGTGACCAAATCGCTCATCCGGGAGGACCGCCCCTGCCGGGCCGTGGCGGGCGCCGCGCCCATCGCCGAGTGCCCCGCCGTGGGCGACTGGTCGTTCCCCAGCAACCACGCCACGATCGCCGCCTCGTGCGCCATCGTCCTCACGGTGCTGTGGCCCAGGCTCGCCCCGGCGGTGATCCCGCTGGCGATGCTGATGGCGTTCTCGCGGGTGTTCGTCGGCGTGCACTACCCGCACGACGTGGCCGCCGGGTTCGTCGTCGGCAGCACGGTCGGCCTGCTCCTCGCGCTGCTCGCGGTCAGGCTGGTGGGGCCCCCGGCCCCGGTGGCTCCCGCACCGCGGGAGCTGGTGGCGTCCAGGCGCTGAACCGGGTCGTCCCGGACACCGCGACCCTCGGCGGGACCGAGCGCGGTGCGCGCCGCGACGGCGACGGGGTTGCGCGGCCTGCGCCGGTCGGGGTGCCCGCGGGGTAAATCGGTGGCGGGCTCCCCGGCCCGTCCCTATCGTCGGCCGCATGGTTTCACCGTTCTTCGTGTTCTACCTCTGAGTTCGGCCACGGCTCGGCGTGCGCGCGCACGCCGTCCTCGACGTGCCCGAAATCGCTCGCCTTCCGGCTTGAGCACCAGACCCGCGAGCGCGCCCGCTCCGTTCGGCGCGCGCTCGCACAGTCACGAGGTGAACCGTGCGCACAACGCTGCCCGAAACCCGTCGCGTCCAGCTCCGGGCCGACGACGTGGGCAAGGGCTTCGAAGCCCGGCCCGTCCTGTCCGGCGTCTCCCTCACCGCGTCCGCGGGCCACCGCCTCGGCGTGATCGGCGAGAACGGTCGCGGCAAGTCGACCCTGCTCCGCCTGCTCGCGGGCGACCTGGACCCGGACACCGGGTCGGTGACCCGGCACGGCTCGGTCGCCGTGGCCGCCCAGGAACTCCCCTTCGCCGACGGCGACACCGTCGGCACCGTCGTCGACCACGCGCTCGCCGCCGCCCGCCAGGCGCTGGCCGAACTGGACGACGCCGCCGTCGCCCTGGCCGAGGCGGGCGGGGACGACCGCTACGCCGCGGCGCTGGCCGAGGCCGAACGCCTGGAGGCGTGGGACGCCGAGCGCCGCGCCGACCTGGCGCTGGCCGCGCTGGACGCCCCCGCCGACCGGTCCCGGCCGCTGGCCGAGCTGTCCGTCGGGCAGCGCTACCGGGTGCGGCTGGCGTGCGTGCTGGCCGAGCGCGCGGACATCCTGCTGCTCGACGAGCCGACCAACCACCTCGACGCGTCGGGCATGGCCTACCTGACCGCCCGGCTGCGCGAGCACCGGGGCGTGGTCGTGCTGGTCAGCCACGACCGGACGCTGCTGGACGAGGTGTGCACCGCGCTGCTGGACCTGGACCCGAACGCCGACGGCGAGGTGGTGCTGCACGGCGGCGGTTACTCGGCGTTCAAGGCGGCGAAGGCCGCCGAGCGGGCGCGGTGGGAGCAGCGGTACGCCCTGGAGTCCGCCAGGGACGCCGTGCTGCGCGAGGAGGTCGCGGCGGCCGAGGCGCGGCTGATCACGTCGTGGCGGCCGCCCAAGGGCGCCGGGAGGCACAAGCGCGCGACCCGCGCCCCCGGCCGGATGCGCAACGTCGCGCGCCGCCTGGACGAGCTGACCGGGCAGCGGGTGCCGAAACCGCCGGAGCCGCTGCGGTTCGCGGGCCCCGACCTGGCGGCGGGTCCGGACGAGGTGCTGCTCAGCGCGTCCGGCGTGACCGTGCCGGGTCGGCTGCGGCCGCACCCGGACGTCGCGGTGGCCGCGGGCGGCAGGCTCGTCGTGTCGGGAGCGAACGGCACGGGCAAGTCGACGCTGCTCGCCGTGCTCGCGGGTCGGCTGGCACCCGCCACCGGCGTGGTCCGGCACGGGGCGCGCACCCGGATCGGCCTGCTGGCGCAGGAGTCCGACTTCCCCGACGCGTCCCGCAGCCCGGTCGACCTGGTGCGCGACCCCGAACCGCTGAGGGACCTCGGTCTGCTGCCGGACGTGGACCTGACCCGGCCCGTCGGCAGGCTCTCGACCGGGCAGCGCAGGCGGCTGTCGCTGGCGCTGCTGCTGCTCGCGTCACCGCACGTCCTGCTGCTCGACGAGCCGACGAACCACCTGTCGATCACGTTGGTGGACGAGCTGACGGAGGCCATCCGGGTGACGTCGGCGGCGGTCGTCGTGGCCACCCACGACCGGCGGCTGCGCCGTGACCTGCACGACTGGCCGGAGCTGGAAATCATCTGAAAACAATGTTCTTCACGCAGTCGTAAATCTTCTGTAGCTTGTGAAATAGGTCCATTACGCACTGGGAGGTGTGCAAGTTGACCGAGACGATTTCCACGACCCTGCCCATGACACGGGACAACCCGTTCGACCCGCCCGCCGAGTTGGGCACCCTCCGCGGGGAAACGCCGATCACCCGGCTCAGGTTCCCCGACGGGCACCTCGGCTGGCTCGTCACGAGCCACGAGCTGGTCCGCGAGGTGATGGGCGACCGCCGGTTCAGCGCGCGGTCCGAGCTGCACCACAGCCCGATGAAGCGCGGTGACGGTCCGCCCTCGCAGCGGCCGCCCGCCTCGCCGGGCATGTTCATCGGGATGGACGCGCCCGACCACACGAAGTACCGCAAGCTGCTCACGGGCCAGTTCACCGTGCGGCGGATGAACCTCCTGTCCGAGCGCATCGAGGAGATCGTGCTCGCCCAACTCCGGGAGATGCGGGAGCAGGGCACCTCCGCCGACCTGGTCACGGCGTTCGCGCTGCCCGTGCCGTCGCTGGTGATCTGCGAGCTGCTGGGCGTGCCGTACGACGAGCGGCACGTGTTCCAGGAGGACACCGCCACGGCGCTCAAGCTGGAGACCAGCGTCGACGAGGCCATGGCGGCGTTCGAGCGGATCAAGGACTTCATCCGCGACCTGGTGCGGCGCAAGCGGGTCGAGCCCGGCGACGACATGCTCAGCGGCCTGATCGCGAGCGGAGCCGACCTCGACGACGAGGAGATCACCGGCATGGGGGTGCTGCTGCTGATCGCCGGCCACGAGACCACGGCGAACATGCTGGGGCTCGGCACGTTGACGCTGTTGGGCAACCCGGAGCAGCTCGCCGCGCTGCGGGCCGACCCGTCGCTGGTCGACAACACCGTCGAGGAGCTGCTGCGGTACCAGACGATCGTGCAGTTCGGCACGCTCCGCACGGCGCTGGAGGACGTCGAGGTCGGCGGCGTGACCGTGAAGGCGGGCGAGTCGGTGTCGCTGTCGCTGCCCGCGGCGAACCGCGACCCGGAGAAGTTCGAGCGCCCGGAGGAGTTCGACGTGCGGCGGCCCGCGGCGGGCCACCTGAGCTTCGGCCACGGCGTGCACCAGTGCCTCGGCCAGCAGCTCGCCCGCATCGAGATGCGGATCGGCTACGCGGCGCTGTTCCGCGAGTTCCCGACGCTGCGCCTCGGCGTGCCGGTCGAGGAGGTGCCGCTGCGCACGGACATGGGCATCTACGGCGTGCACGCGCTGCCGGTGGAGTGGTCATGAAGGTCGAGGCCGACACCGCGAAGTGCTGCGGGTCCGGGATGTGCGTGCTGACCGACCCGGCCGTGTTCGACCAGAGCGAGGACGACGGCACGGTCGTCGTCCTCGTCCCGGAGCCCTCCGAGGACCACCACGCGGCGGCGCGGGAAGCGGCGGCGCTGTGCCCCGCGGGCGCCATCACCGTGCACGAGTGATCACCCCGGTGCCCCGTCCGGAGTAGGGACGGGGCACCGGACCACCCTTCCTGACCTGCCCGAACCCCTTTATAGGGGCCGTTTAGGGGCCGTCAGGGGTGTCGTCCGCGCCAGCCCCGTCACTAGCTTTCGACAAGCGATCTGGGCCGGGGAATTGTCGTGCGGGCTTCGTGAAAAGGGTGGCGCTGAATGTCCAACGAGGAGAAGCTCCGCGACTACCTCAGGCGGGTGACCGCCGACCTGCACAGCACGCGCCACCGGTTGCAGGAGGTGGAGAACTCGGGCCACGAGCCCATCGCGATCTTGGCGATGGGCTGCCGCTTCGCCGGGGGCATCGGCTCGCCGGAAGAGCTGTGGGACTTCGTCGTGGACGGCAAGGACGCCGTCGCGCCGTTCCCCACCGACCGCGGCTGGGACCTGGAAGCGCTGTACCACCCCGATCCCGACCACCAGGGCACCTCCTACGTGCTGGAGGGCGCCTTCGTCGACGGGGTCGCCGAGTTCGACCCGAGCTTCTTCGGCATCTCGCCGCGCGAGGCCGTCACGATGGACCCGCAGCAACGCCTGCTGCTGGAGACCGCGTGGCACACGTTCGAGCGCGCGGGGATCGACCCGCACTCGTTGCGCGGCAGCCGGACCGGGGTGTTCACCTCGACCAACGGCCAGGACTACATCTCGAACCTCCAGGGCGAGCTGCCCGACGGGCTGGAGGGCCACGTCGGCACCGGCACCGCGGCGAGCATGATCTCCGGCCGCCTGTCCTACACGTTCGGCCTCGAAGGACCGGCCGTCACGGTCGACACCGCGTGCTCCGGCTCGCTGGTCACGCTGCACCTCGCGGTGCAGGCGCTGCGCAACGGCGAGTGCGACCTGGCGTTGGCGGGCGGCGCGACGATCATGACGTCCCCCGGCGCGTTCATCGACTTCAGCCGCGCCCGCGGCCTGTCGTGGGACGCGCGCTGCAAGTCGTTCGCGGCCGGTGCCGACGGCACGAGCTGGGGCGACGGCGTCGGCCTCGTGCTGGTGGAACGGCTGTCCGACGCGCAGCGCAACGGCCACCAGGTCCTCGCCGTCGTGCGGGGCATCGCGGTGAACCAGGACGGCGCGTCCAACGGCCTCACGGCCCCGAACGGGCCGTCGCAGCAGCGCGTGATCCGCCAGGCGCTCGCCGACGGGCGGCTGTCCGCGATGGACGTCGACGTCATCGAGGCCCACGGCACCGGCACGAAGCTCGGCGACCCGATCGAGGCGCAGGCGTTGATCGCGGCCTACGGCCCGGAACGCGAGACCCCGCTGTTGCTGGGCTCGGTGAAGTCCAACATCGGCCACACGCAGGCCGCCGCCGGTGTCGCCGCGGTCATCAAGACCGTGATGGCGCTCCAGCACGGGATCGTGCCCAAGACGCTGCACGTCGACGCGCCCTCGCCGCAGATCGACTGGAGCTCCGGCGCGGCCGAGCTGGTGACCGAGACGCGGCCGTGGCCCGAGACCGGCCACGTCCGGCGCGCGGGCGTGTCCTCGTTCGGCTACAGCGGCACGAACGCCCACGCGATCCTGGAGCAGGCGCCCGAAGCCGTCGTGGAGGCGGTGGAACGCCGTGACCTGCCGATGGTGCCGGTGGCGCTGTCGGGCAAGACCGAGGACGCCGTGCGCGCCCAGGCCCGCAACCTCCTGGAGTGGCAAGGGGACCTGGCCGACCTCGGGTTCTCCGCCGCGACCACGCGGGCGCACCTGGACCACCGCGCGGTGGTCGTCGCCGAGGACCGCGACGACCTCGTCGCCGGGCTCCGGGCGCTCGCGGACGGCGGACCTCTGGCGGCCGAGGCCGTCGAGGGGCGGCTGGCGGTGCTGTTCACCGGCCAGGGCAGCCAGCGGATCACCATGGGGCGGCAGCTGCACGCCGCGTTCCCCGTGTTCGCCGAGGCGTTCGACGCCGTGTGCGAGCGGTTCGACCCCCGCCTCGCGGAGGCGCTGACCGACGCGGACCTCTTGAACCGCACCGAGTTCACCCAGCCCGCCCTGTTCGCCGTCGAGGTGGCGCTGTACCGGCTGGTCGAGTCCTGGGGTGTCGTCCCGGACTTCCTGGCGGGCCACTCGATCGGCGAACTCGCCGCCGCGCACGTCGCCGGTGTGCTGTCGCTCGACGACGCCACCACGCTCGTCGCGGCCCGCGGCAAGCTGATGCAGGCGTTGCCGACCGGCGGCGCGATGATCGCCTTGCAGGCCACCGAGGACGAGGTGCGGCCGCACCTCACGGACCGGTGCTCGATCGCCGCGATCAACGGCCCCCGGTCGATCGTCGTCGCGGGTGACGAGGACGCCGTGCTCGCGGTCGTCGGCCGGTTTTCCGACCGGAAGTCCAAGCGGCTCACCGTGTCCCACGCGTTCCACTCCCCCCGCATGGACGGCATGCTCGCCGAGTTCCGCGCGGTGGCGGAGACGCTCGACTTCCGGCCGCCGACCATCTCGATCGTCTCCACGCTGACCGGCGAGCTGGTCACGGACGCCGAGATCACCTCCCCGGAGTACTGGGTCCGGCACGTCCGCGAGGCCGTCCGGTTCGCCGACGCGGTGCGGACCCTGGAGGCCGACGGCGTCACGACGTTCCTGGAGCTGGGTCCCGACGGCGTGCTCACCGCGATGGCGGCGGAGAGCACGACCAAGGCGCGGCTGGTGCCCTCGTTGCGCAAGGACCGCGACGAGGTGCGCGCGATCGTGACCGCGCTGGGAGCCGTGCACGTGGCCGGGGTGCCGGTCGACTGGGCGGGCTACTTCGCCGGGTCCGGCGCGCGCCGGGTCGAGCTGCCGACCTACGCCTTCCAGCGCGAGCGCTACTGGTTCGACGGCGGCCACGCCGCGCAGGACGTGACGTCGGCGGGCCTCGGCTCGGCCGACCACCCGCTGCTCGCGGCGGTCCTGTCCGCGCCCGGCGGCGGCACGCTGTTCACCGCCCGCCTCTCGCTGGCGGGCCACGCGTGGCTCGGCGACCACGTCGTCTCGGGCAACGCCGTCGTGCCGGGCACCGCGCTGGTGGAGCTGGCGATCCGCGCGGGCGACGAACTCGGCTGCGGCCACCTGGAAGAACTGCTGCTGCAAGCCCCGCTCGTGCTGCCGGAGCAGAACGCGCTCACGCTGTGCGTCTCGGTCGCCGAGCCGGACGCCTCGCTGCGCCGGACCGTCACGATCTACACTCGCCAGGACGCGGCCGAGTGGACGACGCACGCCGTCGGCGTGCTCACCGAGGAGCACGTGCCCGCGGGCTTCGACCTCGCGACGTGGCCGCCCTCGGGGGCCGAGCCGATCGAGCTGGGGGCCGTCTACGACGACCTCGCCGCGTCCGGGCTGGCCTACGGTCCGGTGTTCCGCGGCCTGAAGTCGGCGTGGCGCTCCGGCGAGGACCTCTACGCCGAGGTCGGCCTGCCGGACGGCGAACACCGCTCGGCCGCCCAGTTCGGCGTGCACCCGGCCCTGCTGGACTCCGTGCTGCACGCGCTGGCGCTGGACGCGGGCGACCGCGAGAGCGGGTCGCTGCCGTTCTCCTGGAACGGGGTCAGCCTCTACGCCTCCGGCGCGACCACGCTGCGGGCGCGGATCTCCCCCGCCGGGCAGGGCGTCGCGATCAGCGTCGCCGACGGCGGCGGCGCTCCCGTGGCGCGGATCGACTCGTTGGTGCTGCGGCCGATCGGCGGGATCAAGTCCGGCGGCGGCAAGTCCGACTCGCTGTTCCGCGTCGACTGGACCGCGCTCTCCCTGGAGGGCCAGGAGAACGCCGCCCAGCCCGTCGTGCTGCTCGCCCCCGACGGCGACCCGCGCGAGGTGACCGGCCGCGTGCTGGCCGACCTCCGGGAGCACCTGGCGGGCGACGCCGTGCTCGTGGTCGTCACCCGCGGCGCGGTCGCGGTGCTGCCGGGCGAGGACGTGACGAACCTGGCCCACGCCGCCGTCTCCGGACTCGTGCGGGCGGCCCAGTCCGAGCACCTGAACCGGGTCGTGCTCGTCGACACCGACGCGCCCGAGTCGCTCGACGCGGCCGCGGTGGTCGCGAGCGGCGAGGGCGAGGTGGCGCTCCGTGGGGGCAAGGCGTTCGCGCCGCGCCTGGTGCGGGCGTTCGCCGGGACCGTGCCCGCGTTCGACGGCGACGGCCCGTGGCGGATGGACTTCACCGAGCAGGGCACGGTCGACAACCTGATCACCATCCCTTGGCCGGACGCGACCCGCGACCTGGAGCCGCACGAGGTGCGGATCGGCGTGCGCGCGGCGGGCGTGAACTTCCGCGACGTGATGAACGCGCTGGGCATGTACCCCGGCGACGCCGGCCTGATGGGCCTGGAGGCGGCGGGCGTCGTGCTCGCCGTCGGGTCCGGTGTGGACGGTCTCGCGCCCGGCGACCGGGTGATGGGCATGATGGACGCCGCCTTCGGGCCGGTGGCCGTGGCGGACCACCGGATGGTGTGCCCGATGCCCGCGGGCTGGTCGTTCACCGAGGCCGCGGGCGTGCCGCTGGTGTTCCTGACGGCCCTGTACGGCCTAGGCGACCTGGCGGGGCTCCGCTCCGGCGAGTCGGTGCTGATCCACGCCGCCGCCGGTGGTGTCGGCATGGCCGCCACGCAGGTGGCCCGCAAGCTGGGCGCGGAGGTCTACGGCACCGCGTCGACCGGCAAGTGGCACGTCCTGCGCGCGGCCGGGATCCCCGAGGACCACATCGCGTCCTCCCGCACGACCGAGTTCGAGCAGCGGTTCACCTCCGCCACCGGCGGTCGCGGCGTGGACGTGGTGCTGGACGCGCTGTCGGGCGAGTTCGTGGACGCGTCCCTGCGGCTGGTCGGCCTCGGGGGCGGCGGCCGGTTCGTGGAGATGGGCAAGACCGACGTCCGCGAGGTCGACGAGGTCGCCAACCAGTACCCCGGAGTCCGCTACCGAGCGTTCGACCTGATCGAGGCCGGTCCCGACCGGATCAAGGAGATGCTCTACCAGCTGTACGACTGGTTCTCCGCGGGCGACCTGCGGCCGCTGCCGGTCACGGCGTGGGACCTGCACCGGGCCCCGGAGGCGTTCCGCTACCTCGGGCAGGCCAAGCACGTCGGCAAGGTCGTGCTGACCATCCCGGCGAAGCTCGACGGCACGGTCCTGATCACCGGCGGCACCGGCGGTCTCGGCGCGGAACTGGCCCGCCACCTGGTGGGCCAGGGCGTTCGACACCTCGTGCTCACCTCCCGCCGTGGCCTGGACGCGCCCGGCGCGGCCGACCTCGTGGCCGAACTGGACGCGCAGGTCGACGTGGTGGCGTGCAACGTCTCGGACCGCTCGGCCTTGGAAACCCTCCTGGCCGGCATCCCGGACCTGTCCGGTGTCGTGCACACGGCGGGCGTGCTCGCCGACGGCGTCCTCGAATCCCTGACGCCCGAGAGCATCGACGCGGTGTTCGCGCCGAAGGTCGACGCCGCGTGGCACCTGCACGAGCTGACCCGTGACCGCGACCTGGCGGTGTTCGTCCTGTTCTCCTCCTCCGCGGGCCTCCTCGGCTCGCCGGGCCAGGGCAACTACGCCGCCGCGAACACCTACCTCAACGGCCTCGCCGCCCACCGCCGGGCGCACGGCCTGCCCGGCATCGCGCTGACCTGGGGCCTGTGGGACCAGAGCGCGGGCATGGGCGCGGGCCTGTCGAAGGTCGACCTCGCCCGCATGGCCCGCGCCGGGATGCCCGCGCTGGCGATGCGGGAGGGCATGGCGCTGTTCGACGCCGCGCTCGTCCTCGACGAGCCGGTCACCGTCCCGATCAAGCTCGACCTCGGCTCGCTGCGGTCGTCCAAGACCGACCTGCACCCGGTGCTGCGCGGTCTGGTCCGGGTCCCGGTCCGCCGGGCCGCGGCCGGGAGCGGCGCGGAATCCTCGCAGTGGAGCCAGAAACTCGCCTCGCTGAGCCCCGCCGAGCAGGACGAGCTGCTGCTGGACATGGTCCGCGGCCAGGTCGCCGTGGTCCTCGGCTTCTCCTCCGCCCAGCAGGTCCAGGCCGGCCGCGGACTCGTCGACATGGGCCTCGACTCGCTGTCGGCGGTGGAACTGCGCAACACCCTCAGCTCCGCCACCGGCCTGCGCCTCCCGGCCACGGTCGTGTTCGACTACCCGACCCCGCAAGCGCTCGCGGGCCACCTCCGCGTCGAACTGGTCGACGCGGCGGACGCCACCCCGGACCAGGCCGTGGCGGCGACCGG
>NZ_JBHYHC010000204.1:0-11745 GCF_042738955.1 Umezawaea sp. NPDC059074 | reverse complement strand
GGCGAGAACTCGCCAAGGGCCCACGGTCGTGCTCAGGAGTCCTTGCCCTCTTCAGGGCGGCGTTTCGTCTGCTCACCGAGCTTCCGGAGGAAGTCCGGGTCGTCATCGGGCGCGATGACCCGACCACGCGGAGCCGTTTCGAGCCTGTCGGCGCCGAACGCCTTCCAGAGCACCATGAACACGGTGAGCGCACCGATCGCCGCGAGCACGTACAGCATGGTCGCCACCTCCTTTGCCACGACATTACTCGTGACCAGGAGTACGTACGGGAAGCCTTCAGTGGCGCACCGGTTCGGTAGCTTCGGTGGTGAGCTCCGAGAGCAGCGCCTGAACCTCGGACTCGCGGAACCGGCGATGGCCGCCGGGGGTGCGGATCGAACCGATCCGACCGGCGGTGGCCCAGCGGGTCACCGTCTTCGGGTCGACGCGGAACAGGTTGGCGACCTCACCTGGCGTGAGCAGTCGCTCCGGGCCGCTTTGACGACTTACCTGCATGGACGCGGTCACGATCGTCCTCCTCAGATCAGACTTACCGCCCGCATCGTGGCATCTCACCCGTCAGGTACTCGAACACTTGGGTGATGGTAAAGAGGGAGTAAGGGACGAAGTTCGCGGTTCGGACATCCCGCAGGCAGGGCCTAGTCTTGTCCGGTGGACGCTCTTGATCGTCAAATCATCGCCGCGCTGCGCGAGAACGGCCGCGCCACGTACGCCGACCTAGGACGCAAGGTAGGCCTCTCGGCGTCAGCTGTGCATGAACGCGTGGGCAAGCTGGAGGCCACCGGCGTGATCGTCGGCTACCACGCCGTCGTCGACCCCAGCGCCGTCGGACTGGGCGTGACCGCGCTGGTGGGCATCCACCCCACCGACACCGCGGACGACGACGACGTGGCGCTGGAACTGGCCCGCCTGATCGAGGTCGAGTCGTGCTACCGGGTGGCCGGTGACGAGTCGTTCATCGTGAAGGTGCGGGTGGCCACCGTGGACGACCTCGAGCGCGCCCTGGGCAGGCTCAGGCGCATCCACGGCGTCGCCAGGACGCGCACGACGGTCGTGCTGTCGACGAGGTTCGAGGGCAGGCCCAACACCTCGGACGCGGCGTTCGAGCCGGGAGACCTCGGCGCGTAGCCTGGGGAACCGTGCACCTGGGTCGAGATGTGACGCTGTACGTCCTGGCAAGGCTGGGCATGGTCGCCGCGGTGACGGTGCTGCTGATGCTCGTCAACGTCCCGCTGCTGGTCGCCCTGGCCGTGGGCATCGTGGTGGCGCTGCCGCTGTCGCTGTTCGTGCTCAAGGGCATGCGCACGCGCGTGGCCGAGGGCCTGAACGAGCGCGGAGCGGCCCGCCGCGTGGAACGCGAGCGCTTGCGCGCCCAGCTGCGCGGCGAGACCCCCGGCGACGCCACCGCGGCCTGACGCCCCGGCCGCCTCAGGCGTAGACCCCGAAGGTCGACGCCGCCTCGTCGGCCGACTCGTGCAGGACGTCGACCAGCTCCACGGCCTCCAGCCAGCGCTCCGGGATCGCCTCGACGCCGTCCCGAGCCCCGAGGATGTTGCCGCAGATCGACCCGGTCGAGTCGCTGTCCCCGGAGATGTTCACCGCCAGCAGCAGCCCGTCCTCCAGCGACTCGGCGGCCAGCGCCGCGTAGAGCCCGATCGCCAGCGCCTCCTCGCCGACCCAGCCGCCGCCGAACAGCGTCTCCACCAGCTCGGCCGTCGGCCGCTTGCCCCGGCCGCTGAGCTGCACGGCGAGGTCCAGCAGTTCCAGCTGCTCCTCGTGCTCGTCCCACCGGATCAGCTCGCCGCGGGCCTCGGCGGTCGCCTCCTCCAGCGACGCCCCCGCCAGCAGCTGCTGCACGACCACGGCCAGCACCCCGGCGGACAGGAACCCGCTCGGGTGCCCGTGGGTGATCGCCGCCGTGCCCGCGGCCAGCGCGAACACCTCGTCGATGTCCTCCGACCACAGCGCCACGGGAGCCGCCCGCATCACGCCGCCGCAACCCTTGGAGTTGTTGATGTGGTCGCCGGTCGTGCCGAACGCGTCCTTGTCGTACAGCGCGCTCAAGCAGGTCGTGCCCGGCGCCCGCTGCGAGAACAGGCCGGGGTGCCCCAGCAGCCAGCCCTCGGCCTTGACCGGGGGACCGCCCTGCGTGTGCAGCCACCGCCCGTAGGCGGCCCGCACGTCCCACAGCGGGTCCGTGCCGTGCTTGCGGGCCGTCACCAGGCCCTCGAGCGTGAAGAGCGTCATCTGGGTGTCGTCGGTGATCGCCCCGACCTTCCCGTACGCGGGCGCGAAGTCGGTCAGCCCCGACGGCCCGAACCGGGCCCGGATGGCGTCGATGTGCTCGAACTCGATGGCGCCGCCCAGTGCGTCGCCGACCGCGCCTGCGAGAAGTGACCCGCGAAACTTGTCCACGGCGTATCAGTGTCCTCGAAGTTATCGTGCGCCGTGACCAATTCTGTTGACCGATGTTGCAGCCGCACCAGGGACTGGGTCCGCGAGGCCGTCCGGATCATCGACGCCGACGCGAACCGCAGTGCCGACACGCACCTGCTCCACTTCCCGCTGCCGCTGGAGTGGGGCATCGACCTGTACCTCAAGGACGAGTCGACCCACCCGACCGGCTCGTTGAAGCACCGCCTCGCGCGGTCGTTGTTCCTGTACGCGATCTGCAACGGCTGGGTGGTCGGCGGCACGCCGGTGATCGAGGCCTCGTCCGGCTCGACGGCCGTGTCCGAGGCCTACTTCGCCCGGCTGCTGGGCCTGCCGTTCATCGCGGTCATGCCCCGCTCGACCAGTCCCGAGAAGATCGCCCTGATCGAGCGCCAGGACGGCAAGTGCCACTTCGTGGACGAGCCCGGCGCCATCTACGACGAGTCGCGCCGCCTCGCCGCCGAGCTGAACGGCCACTACATGGACCAGTTCACGCACGCCGAGCGCGCCACGGACTGGCGGGGCAACAACAACATCGCCGAGTCGATCTTCCAGCAGATGGAGCTGGAGGCGACGCCGGAACCGGACTGGGTCGTCGTCGGCGCGGGCACCGGCGGCACCAGCGCGACCATCGGCCGCTTCATCCACTACCGCAGGCTGAAGACCCGCCTTGCGGTCGTGGACCCGGAGCACTCGGTGTTCTTCGACGCGTGGTGCGACAGCGACCCGACCCTGGTCGGCACGCGCGGCTCCCGCATCGAGGGCATCGGGCGTCCGCGCGTCGAGCCGTCGTTCGTCGGGCAGGTCATCGACCGGATGTTCAAGGTGCCGGACGCCGCGTCGATCGCCGCCATCCGACACGTCGAGACCGTGCTCGGCAGGCGCGTCGGCGGGTCGACCGGCACGAACCTGTGGGGCGCGTTCCAGATCATCGCCGAGATGCGGGCGTCGCGGGTGCGCGGCAGCGTCGTGACGCTGCTGTGCGACGGCGGTGAGCGCTACGCGAACACCTACTACGACGACAAGTGGGTGGCGGCGCAGGACATGGACCTCTCGCCGCACCTCAAGCGGTTGAAGAAGTTCCGCCGCACCGGGGTCTGGTAGCCGGGAACGGGACGGACACCTGCTGCGTCGCAGCAGGTGTCCAGTCGGAAGGGGATGTTCGGTGAGTTGGCGGACCGCGGAGGTGCTGGCGGCTGAGGACGTCCTGGCCAGGTCGATCGCCGAAGCGGACCGGTCGATGAGGCAGGCGGAGAAGCTGCGCGCCCAGGGCCGTGAACCGTCGGCCGACGACATCCGCCGGGTGATCGCGTTCGCCAGGTCGCCCGCCGCGTCGATGGCGCTCCAGGCGTTGCAGCGGCGGATCTCGGGCGGTCACCTGAGCTGGCGGCAGGTCCTCAGCGGCGAGGCGGGCCACGACCCCGGCGTGCGCGCCGCGCTGGACGCCGACCGCGAGAACCTCGCCGCCCTGTGCCGAGGTGAGACCCCCAAGCCCCCGCCCGTGCGGCGGAGGGACGACGAGGACGGCGACCACGTCGCCATCACCGAGGACGCCTGGTAGGTCAGCTGAGCATGAGCGCGCCACCGACGACGGCCGCCCACAGCAGCATCGCCAGACCGGTGTCGCGCAGCACCGGGATCAACTGCAAGCCCGTCTTGCCCTGCACCACGCGCCTCGCTCCGAGCACCGCGAGCGGCAGCGCCAGGAGGCCGAGCAGCGCGCCCGGCACCCGAACGCCGATCACCAGCGTGATCAGGAACGGCGCCACGACCAGCGCCAGGTAGAGGCGGCGGGTGTCCCGGTCGCCGAGCAGCACCGCGAGCGTCCGCTTGCCCGTCACGCTGTCCGTGGGGATGTCCCGCAGGTTGTTGGCGACCAGCACGGCCGTGGAGAAGCACCCGACCGCCACCGCGGCCCCGATGCCGATCCCGGTCACCTCGCCGGTCTGCACGAACAGCGTCCCGAGCACCCCCATGGGCCCGAAGAACAGGAACACGGCGACCTCGCCGAACCCCGAATACCCGTACGGCTTCGACCCACCGGTGTAGAACCACGCCCCCGCGATGCACAGCACCCCGAACGCGACGAGCCACCAGTACCCGGAGAGCGCGATCAGCACGAGCCCCGCCACCGCCGCCACACCAAGGCAGGCGAACGCCGCGTTCCGCACGGTCACCGGCTCAGCCGCACCCGACCCGACCAGCCGAAACGGCCCAACCCGGTGGTCATCGGTCCCGCGAATGCCGTCGGAGTAGTCGTTGGCGAAGTTCACCCCGATCTGAAGGGCGATGGACACCACCAACGCCAACAACGACATCGTCAACGAGAACCCGCCGATGTTCTGCGCCGCGCCCGCACCGACCAGCACCGGCGCGATCGAGTTCGGCAACGTACGCGGGCGAGTGCCCTCGACCCACTGGGTGACTGTGGCCATGCCGCCCATCTTCGGCCATGACACACAAACCACAGCGAACACCCCGGTTTCGAGACGGTGTCGATCTTGGCGGGGGGCTTGGGGGCTTTCGGCGCGGCGGGGGCATGTCGGTGGTGTGGGTCGTGGGGCGGCTCGTCGGGGGCGGGGCAGTGGCGCGACCAACCGCTTCCCACCATCCGCCGAACGGCCCGTTCACCCAAGCCAGCCGAACGGACCGTTCACCCAGCTCACCCGCCGCGCCAACTCGCCGAACGGACCGTTCACTCAACCCACCCGCTGCGCTAGTCCGCCGAACGGGCCGTTCACCTGGACTGATGCCTGGCGGGGACCTGCTGAATGGACCGTTCACTCGATCTGCCCGCGCCAACTCGCCGAACGGACCTTTCACCCAGCCCAACCCGCCGCGCCAACCCGCCGAGCGGACCGTTCACCCCGACTCACGTCCCGCAGAGACCTGGTGAACGGTCCCCTCATCCCTCCCGCCGCCGATCGAACCTGCCGAGCGGACCTTTCACCCTGCTCGTTCCCGGCCCGGACCTGCTGAATGGACCGTTCACCCAGGTTCTTGGCCGCCCGAGCGCTGGTGAACGGTCCGTTCATCGAGTCCAGCCCGCGACCAGCCCACCCCCGACTCCTCGAACGGTCCGTTCACCCGGTCCGCCCACCCGCCCGAACCCGCCGAACGGACCGTTCACCCAGCCCACCCGTCAAACCCCACCCTCAACAAGCCCCGACTTCCGGCACCCCAGCCAAGTGCGCCGCCCCGAGGTACTTCCCCGTCGACAGCCGGTACCAGACGCTGGACGTCCCCTCCGTCCCCGTCACGCTCTCCCCCTCGACCGAACACGCCACCGACACCCGAGCGTGTTCCGCCACCATCCCCACCTCGGCCGCCCCACCCCGCGGCCCGTTCCGCACCACCGTCAACGCCCGCGCGACCCCGGTAGGCCCGTCCCCGGTCCACAAGAACTGCACCGTCACCCACGAACTGCCGGTCAACCGCAGCCCGTCCCAGAACGTCCCGTCCGCCAGGTCGATCGCCGCCGGGCTGCTCACCTGACGGCCGAACTGGTCCGCCCCGCCGTTGTAGTCGTCCTCGAAAGCCGCTTGGGCCTGGGGCTTTCCTGCGGGCAGGTCGGTCCACATCTCGCGGTCGTCGTTCCAGTAGTCGTCCTTGGTGTTCCACGGCCCCACGTCCCACACCGGGGCCCATTCGCAGCGGCCGTTGGTGGCGCACACGCGCACGGTCAGGTCGCCCGAGTCCCGCCCGGACAGGCCGCGGCGGGACGGGAGGGCGGCGAAGTGGTCGCGGTCGCGGATGACGTGGCCGTTGGCGGTCGTGCCGCCGACCAGGCCTTCCCTCGTGGCGTAGACCCGGAACAGGCGGGCGGCGGTGGCGGCTTCGGCCGGGAGGGCCTGCGCCGCGGTCAGCAGGACCACGGCGGTCACCAGTGCGCGTCTCAACATTGGAGAGAGCCAAGCGGTGGTCGGGCCCGCTCGCCCGCGCTGTCACCCGAACGAGCGGGCCACCGCGGCGCGGTCGACTTTGCCGGGGCCCCGTGTGGGGAGTTCCTTGAGGAACAGCAGGCGCTTCGGGACGGCGGTCCGCCCCACCGACTCGCGGACGGCGGCCCGCAAGGTCTCCTCGGTCGGCGCTTCGCCGGTCGTCACGACGGCGGCCGCGACGACCTGCCCCCACTCGGCGTCCGGGACGCCGACCACGCACACCTCGCGCACCCCGCTGACCGCCGCCATGGCCCGTTCGACCAGCACCGGAGGCACCTTCTCCCCACCCGTGACGATCATGTCGTCCGCGCGCCCGAGCACCTCCAGGGTGCCGTCCGGCCGGAACTGCCCCAGGTCGCCGGTCCGGAACCACGGCCCGGTGAACCGCTCGCCCCGGTACCCCAGCGCCAGCGTCGGCCCGGCCAGTTCGATCCGCCCGCGCGCCAGCCGCAGCCGGACGCCGTCCAGCGGCAAGCCGTCGTACACGCACCCGCCGGACGTCTCGCTCATCCCGTACGTCGTCACCACCCGCACCCCGGCCGCCCGCGCCTCCTCCAGCAGTGGCAACGGGGTCGCCGCGCCGCCGAGCAGCACGCCGTCGAACGACCGCAGCACGTCCACGCCGTCGGCCAGCAGCCGGGCCAGCTGCGTCGGCACCAGCGCGGTGTAGTGCGGCCCCGGCGTGGCCAGCAGCCGCCGGGCGGCGTCGAGGAACGTCGACGCCCGGAACCCCGGCGCGAGGTCAAGCACGACCGGCGTCGTCCCGGCCACCAGCGACCGGACCAGCACCTGCACGCCCGCGATGTGCGTGGCGGGCAGCGCCAGCAGCCACCGCCCGGCCCCGCCGAGCCGCGCGTGCGTGGCCTCGGCGGACGCCCGCAGCGCGGCGGCGGACAGCAGCACGGACTTGGGCGTGCCGGACGAGCCGGACGTGGCAATCACCAGCGCCGCGTCCCGCTCCCAGCCGTCCAGCGGCGTCGGCTCCACGACCGCACCGGCCGCCACCGGCAGCACCGCGGGCCCGGTCCCGTCCAGCGCGGCGCGCAGCCGTTCCAGCAGCAGCGGGACGGGCACGGCCTCGACGACGTCGGCCATCAGAAGTAGTAGGGGAAGTCGGACCAGTCGGGGGTCCGCTTCTCCAGGAACGCGTCGCGCCCCTCCACGGCCTCGTCGGTCATGTACGCCAGCCGGGTGGTCTCGCCCGCGAAGATCTGCTGGCCCACCAGCCCGTCGTCGATCAGGTTGAACGAGTACTTCAGCATCCGCTGCGCGGTCGGCGACTTCCCGTTGATCTCCCGCGCCCACTGGAGCGCGGTGTTCTCCAGCTCGGCGTGCGGCACGACCTCGTTCACCGCGCCCATCCGCTGCATGTCGGCGGCGCTGTACGTGCGGCCGAGGAAGAAGATCTCGCGCGCGTACTTCTGCCCCACCTGCCGGGCCAGGTACGCGGACCCGTAGCCGCCGTCGAAGCTGCCGACGTCCGCGTCGGTCTGCTTGAACTTGGCGTGCTCGGCGCTCGCGATCGTGAGGTCGCACACCACGTGCAGGCTGTGCCCGCCGCCCGCGGCCCACCCCGGCACCACGGCGATGACGACCTTCGGCATGAACCGGATCAGCCGCTGGCACTCCAGGATGTGCAGCCGTCCCGCGCGCGCCGGGTCCACGGTGTCGGCGGTCTCGCCGTCGGCGTACTGGTACCCGCTGCGGCCGCGAATCCGCTGGTCACCGCCGGAGCAGAACGCCCACCCGCCGTCGCGGACCGACGGCCCGTTGCCGGTGAGGAGCACGCAGCCGACGTCGGACGACATGCGGGCGTGGTCCAGCGCGCGGTGCAGCTCGTCGACGGTGTGCGGGCGGAACGCGTTGCGCACCTCGGGCCGGTTGAACGCGATCCGCACCGTGCCCTGGTCCACCGCGCGGTGGTAGGTGATGTCCGTGAGGGACTCGAAGCCGGGGACGGGCTTCCACCTGGACGGGTCGAACAGCTCGGAGATCTCCTGGTCTGCCACGCAAGGGACAATAGGGGGGTGAACCCGTCCACCGCGCAGGCCATGGTGCTCGTCGACGAACTCGTCCGGAACGGCGTCCGGCACGTGGTGCTGAGTCCCGGCTCGCGCAACGCGCCGCTGTCCTTCGCCCTGCACGCCGCCGCGGTGGCCGAACGCTTGACGCTGCACGTCCGGATCGACGAGCGCGACGCGGGGTTCCTCGCGCTGGGCCTGGCGAAGGCGGGCGGTGTCACGGCCGTGGTCTGCACGTCCGGCACGGCCGTCGCGAACCTGCACCCGGCCGTCCTGGAAGCCCGCTACTCGGGCACCGCACTGCTGGTGATCACGGCCGACCGCCCGGTCGAGCTGTACCGGACCGGGGCCAGCCAGACCGTGGACCAGCACGGGATCTTCGGGGCCGCGACGGACACGCTGCACCTGCCGGTGGCCGAGCGCCGCGCGGGCCAGAACGGGATGTGGCGGTCGCTGGTGTGCCGGGCGGTCGCGACCGCCCGCTCGGGCAGGCCGCTGCACGTCAACGTCCCGCTGCGCGAGCCGCTGGTGCCCGACCACGACGAGGACTGGCCGGAGGCGTTGGACGGCAGGCACTTCGACGTGCCGTGGACCCGCGTGGAAACCCGGTCGGTCGTGTCGTCGTCGACCGTCGAGCACCTCGGGCCGCGGACGCTCGTGGTCGTGGGCGACTCGCTCGTGGGGGAGACCGCCGAGCTGGCGTGGCACGCGGGGTGGCCGATCGTCGCGGAGCCGACCGCCGGGTCGGACGGCCCGGTGCTGCGGCACGGGACGCTGCTGCTGAACGCCGGTGAGCTGCCGAAGGAGCTGCGGCCGAGCGCGGTGCTGGTCGTGGGACGGGCGACGCTGTCGCGCGGGGTCCTCAAGCTGATCTCGCGGACGCCCGTGGTGCACGTCCTGTCGCCGGACCTGGACTGGCCGGACCCGGCGTTCGCCGCGACCCACACGTCGACCGAACTGGTCGAGGGTGAGGTGGAGGTCGACCCCGAGTGGCTGGCCGCGTGGCAGGAGGCCGACAAGATGGCCGCTTCGCTGGTGGACGAGGTGTTGGCCGACGAGCCGTGGCCGACGGGGCTGCACGTCGCGCGTGAGCTGGTCGCGGCGTTGCCGTGGGGGTCGCTGCTGTTCCTCGGGTCGTCGAACCCGGTGCGCGATGTGGACCTGGTCGCGCATCCGCGGGCGGATCTTGTCGTGCACGCCAACCGCGGTGGGGCGGGTATCGACGGCAGTCTGTCGACCGCGATCGGATTGGCGTTGGTGCACGGGGCGGGGTTCGCGTTGGTCGGCGACCTGACGTTCCTGCACGACCTGAACGGGCTGCTGATCGGGCCGGAGGAGCAGCGGCCGGATCTGACGATCGTGGTGCTCAACGACGACGGGGGCGGGATCTTCTCGCTGCTGGAGCAGGGTGGGCCTGAGCACGCCGCGTCGTTCGAGCGGGTTTTCGGTACGCCGCACGGGATGGACTTGGCGGCGTTGTGTGGGGGCTACCGGGTTCCGCATCTCTTGGTGGAAAGTGCTGCCGAATTCCGTGAGGCGCTGGGGCCGCCTGTGGGAATCAGAGTTGTGGAGATTCGTACGAATCGTTCCGGATTGCGTGCTTTGCACGCCAGATTGCGGCTCGCCGTCTCAACCGGTTCCACTCCGTAGGAGCCTACGTACGGGGGTATTCGAGGCCTTCCGGGGTGGCTACTTTCCTGCCATGTCCATCAGAGCGAAGATCACGGTCGGGGCGGCGACGGCGTGCACCCTCGCGTTGCTCGCGGGTCCGGCCAGCGCCGCCGCGGCGCCAGGAGCACCCGGAATCGGTGATCCTTACTACCCCAACTCGGGAAATGGCGGGTACAACGCCCTCCACTACGACATCCGGCTCAGCTACCAGCCGACCACCGACAACCTGTCGGGGACGACGACGATTCTCGCGAAAGCCACCCAGGACCTGTCGAAGTTCAACCTGGACTTCCTGCTGAAGGTCTCGTCGGTGCGGGTGAACAACAAGGTCGCGTCCTTCACCCAGGACGGCGGTGAACTGGTCGTCGACCCGAAGGGGACGCTGGCCAAGGGCAGCGACATCACCGTGGTCGTGACGTACTCCGACTCGCCGTCGACGAAATCGGTCGACGGGTACACGGCGTGGAAGCGCACGGCGGTCGGGGCGTTGGCGATCGACGAACCCGACATCGCGCCGTGGTGGTACCCGAGCAACAACCACCCGACGGACAAGGCGACGTTCGACGTGTCGGTGGCTGTGCCGGATGGGGTGGAGGTGATCTCGAACGGGAGGTTGACCGGGACCACCAAGCAGATCAACGGGTGGACTCGGTGGAACTGGCGTAGTACTAAGCCGCAGAACACGTATTCGACGTTTGTGTCGATTGGGCAGTTCGAGATTCGGCAGTCTACTTCGCCGTCCGGGTTGCCGGTGGTTAACGCTTACGCGGAGGGGCTTGGGGAGTTCGAAGGGGCTGCCAAGGCTAGTGTGGAGCGGACTCCGGAGATTTTGGAGTTCGAGGCTGGGAATTTTGGGCCTTATCCGTTTGAGGCTCAGGGTGGGGTGGTGTCCGGGGGGATCGGGTTCGCGTTGGAGAACCAGACTCGGCCGAACTATGACACGGCGTTTTGGCGTCGGGGTGGGAACACTTATGTTGTCGCGCACGAGCTGGCTCACCAGTGGTTTGGTGACTCGGTGTCTGTGCACGGGTGGAAGGACATCTGGCTGAACGAAGGGTTCGCCAGTTATGCCGAGTGGTTGTGGTCTGAGCATGTAGGGGAAGGTACTGCTCAGGAGAACTCGGATTTCGTGTACGACTCGTATGCGGCTGATGATCCGTTCTGGGATGTGTTGCCTGGGGATCCTGGAGCGGCCAACCAGTTCGACGGGGCTGTTTATGACCGTGGGGCGTTGACGTTGCAGGCTTTGCGGGTGGCTGTTGGGGATGAGGACTTCTTCGCTATTTTGAAGAAGTGGACGAAGCAGCACGAGTACAGTGATGCTTCCATTCCGCAGTTCGTGGCGTTGGCTGAGCGGGTTTCTGGTAAGCAGCTTGATGATCTGTTTGCCACGTGGTTGTTCACCAAGGGGAAGCCTGCGGCTGCTCCTGGTGCTGCGGCTGTTGGTGTGGCGGCTAAGAAGGCTGTTGTTGAGCCCAAGTCGCGACAGAAGATCAAGGAGACGCACGAGTTGCTCGCGAAGTCGGAGCGGTGATGCTCCCGTCGGGTGCCCCCTTCCGACAGGGGGTGCCCGACGGGGTTCTTGAGGTGGGTTTGTGTTTGGGGGCTAACCCCCGATTGCGCCAATTATCCCACCCTTTTTCGCTTTGTCAAGGCTGGAAAGACGCCTTGACAAAGCG
>NZ_JBHYHC010000203.1:0-11784 GCF_042738955.1 Umezawaea sp. NPDC059074 | reverse complement strand
CGATCCCCCGCCGAACGGGCACGCGCACGGCGTCATCAGCGGCGGGCGCGACCTGGTCAGCGACACGGCGTTCCTCGCCGAGGTCGCGGACGAGTTCGCCGCTACTCCTCGGGGTCGTCGATCGCGACCAGCCGGGGGAACGACCGCAGCACGGGGCTGAGCGTCGTGCCGAGCGCGGTCACCGCGAGCCCGGCCGCGCACAGCAGCACCGCCGTGTGCTGGCCCGCGCCCATGACCAGGCCGCCGACCAGCGGCCCGAGGACGGCCGCGCCGCCCGCGCACAGACCGGCCAGTCCGCTGAGCCTGCCGCGCATCTCGTCCGGCGTCACCATGAGCTGGTAGGTCATGACGACGGTGTTGGCCACCGGCGCGAACAGCGCCGCGCCCGCGAGCAGCAGGCCCATCGGCAGCCCGGCGGGCACCAGGGACATCACGGCTGTCATCAGCGCGGCGATCCAGGTGAAGCCGATGATGATCACCGACGGCGGCAGGAGGGAGTGCAGCTGCCCCGCGAGCACCGCGCCGAGCAGCCCGCCCGCGCCGATGCACGCCATGGTGAGCCCGATCTGCCCCGCCCCGACCTGCTCCTCGCCGGAGGACGCGATCACCACGATGACGAGCGCGCCGAACGCCGTGTTGGCCAGGACCATCCACGCCATCGTCGTGCGGATCACCCGGTGCCCGAGCAGCCACTTCACGCCCTCGACCAGGTCACCGGCGACGCTGGTCCGCTCCTCCGCGGGCACCGGCGTGCGGGCGGGCAGCCGCAGGAACAGCAGCGCCACCAACGAGAACGCCAGCATCAGCGCGTCCGCGAGGAACGGGATCGTGCGGTGCCAGGCGAAGAGGAACCCGGCGAGCGCGGGCCCGAGCAGCGTGGCGATGAACGGGCGCGCGGTGTTGCGCGCGACCGCGTCGCCGAGCTGCGACTCCGGCACGACCTGCGCCAGCGTGGCGTGCTCGGCCGGTTCGAACACCGAGCTGAGCGCGCCCTCGACCACCGCGACCACCAGGACGTGCGGGAACGAGTAGGCGTCCACCAGCAGCGCCACCCCGATGCTGGCCAGCCCGACGACCCGGACCGCCTGGCACAGCACCATCACGCGCTTGCGGTCCCACCGGTCGGCCACCACCCCGGCGGGGACGTTGGCGGCCATGTGCGCCGCCGCCACCGCGGCCGCCACCAGGCCCATCTGCCACGCCGACCCGCCGAGCGCCAGGATGAGCAGGGGGAACGCGACGAACGTGATCTCGGTGCCCAGCTCCGAGAAGAGCAGGCTGCTCCACAGGATGTTGTAGTTCCGGTTGCGGGACAACCGGACGGGCGTATCGGTCACGACCACTGAGGACCCCACTTGTCGTCGCGGCGGGCGAGCCTGCCGCCGACCTGCACCAGATCTATCTCCCCTGACCGCGGGTCGCGGAGGAACCGGCCGTCGAACCGGCCGGAGCCGGTCAGCACGAACCGCAGTTCGCCGAGGAACTCCAACCGGTCCCCCGTCGCCATCACGAGTCCGCCGTCGGCGGCGCGGCTCACGGTGAAGTCCATCGGGCCGTTGACGAACCGGCCGACGCACGCGGTCGGGCCGTGGCCCGGCACGGCCGGGGAGGACGGCGTCGAGTGGTCGGGCACCGCGACGTCGAGCTGCCGGAGCAGCTCCTCCCACAGCCGTCGCCCGCCCGCGGAGTTCGTGGTCAGCGCGACCGCGTCCCCGGTGCGCGGGTCGACCCGCAGGTGGCACGAGGTGCCGTCGCCGTTGCCGTCGTGGCCGAACCAGTCGCCGTAGGCGGCCCAGCCGAGGCCCCAGCCGTCGGCCATGCCGTACGGGCCGATCGCCACGCCGTCGAGCTGGTCGCGGAACATCTCGGGCAGCTCGTCCGCGCAGAACACGGCGAACGCGAGCAGGTCGGACGCGCTGAGCGCGAGCCCGCCGTTCGGCGCTTCCACCGGCAGCCCGGACTCGTGCTCGACCCGCTTGCCGGTCAGCGAGTACCCGGCGGTGACCGGACCGGGCTCGATGCCCAGCGGCCGCAGCAGGATCGACTCGACCGCCTCCTCCCACGACAGGCCGGTGGCGTCCTCGACGAGCTGCCCGACGACCGTGTAGCCGATGTTGGAGTAGGAGAACGCGAACCCCGGCGGGTACGCCAGGTCGGCGGCGCGGCAGTTCCGCGCCACCCACGCCCGGCGGTCGGCCGTGTGCTCGACGTCCTCGTCGATGTTCGACGCCAGACCGGCGGTGTGGGACAGGAGCTGCCGCAGCGTGTACCCCTGCGGGTGCCGCTCGTCCAGGTCGAGGTCTCCGTCCTGGACGAGCAGCGCCGCCAACGCCGCGGTGAACGGCTTCGTCAGCGATCCCAACGGGAACGCGGTGTGCGCGTCGATCCCGTCCCCGGTGCGGCTCACCGCGGTCCGTCCGCCGAGCCGCACCGCGAACTGCGCGCCCGGCACGCCCGCCGCGTGCGCGGTCCGGGCGAGGTCCGTCTCGACCGTCGTCATCGTTCCTCCAGGTGGGCGGCGACGGACCGCAGCGCGGCCCGGAAGTCCTCCGCCACGCGCCGGACGGTGGCGGGGTCGTGGACGTGGCCGGAGAAGTACCACTCGAACGCCAGCACGCCGTCCTTCGCGGCGCCGACGACCTCCAGCAGGTGCGTCCGCGGTCCGGCCGCGTCCTGCTCGCTGCCGATCGGGTCGCGGAACGCGTGGACCAGCGCGCCGGGATCGGCGGACGCCGACCCGTCGACCTGGCCGTGGTAGTTGAACAGCACCTCGGACTTGCCCGGCAGCCCCGGCGTGCCGCGCAACCGGCGCAGCAGGCCGTGGCCGAGGCCCTTGCCCGGAACGGCGCGCAGGGTCCGCCGCACCGCCTTCACGGCGGCGGGCCACGGCCCTCGCGGCACGTCGAGCACCACGGGGTACTCCGAGGTGAACCAGCCGACCGTGCGGGAGAGGTCGACGTCGTCGAAGATCTCCTCGCGGCCGTGGCCCTCCAGGTCGATCGCCACCCTGGAGTCGCCGGTCCACCGGCCGAGCGCGGACGCCAGCGCGGTCAGCAGCACGTCCGGGATCGACGTGCGGAACCGCGCCGGGACCTCGCGCAGCAGCGTGGCCGTCTCGGCGGCGGTGAGGGACACCGACACCGTGCCGATCGAGCCCGCGATGTTGGGCCCGTCGCCGTCGACCGGCAGCGGCGCGCACGCGGGCAGCGCCGACCAGTAGGCGACCTCGTCGTCCACACCGCCGTCGGTGACGTGCGCGTCGAGCAGGCCCGCCCAGCGCTGGAACGAGGTCGTCTTCGCCCCCAGGTCCACCGGCTTCCCGGCGACCGCCTGGCCGTAGGCCTCCTCCAGGTCCTCGGTGAGGATCCGCCACGACACCGCGTCCACGACCAGGTGGTGCACGGTGACGAACAGCCACGGCCGTTCTCCGGGACCGAAGTCGATCAGCCGCGCGGCCAGCAGCGGGCCGTCGGCGAGGTCGAGGCTCGACTCCGCGTCGGCGGCGGCCTTCTCCGCCGCCGCACGCCGTTCGCCCACGGCCGCCGTGGACAGGTCGACCCGCCGCAGCGGGACGCCGTGCTCCACAGCCGCGTTGTGCTGCCGCCACCCGTCCGGGCCCGCCTCGAAACGCATCCGCAGCGCGTCGTGGTGCCGCACCAGCGCCTCCAACGCCGTCCGCAGCGCGGCCTCGTCCACCTCGGCCGACAGCTCGACCAGGGTCGACTGGGTGAGCCGGTGCGGCGGCGTGCGGTAGACGTCGAAGAAGTCGCGCTGGATCGGCGTGAGCACGACCGGGCCGTGCACGGGCGCGTGGTCCGCCGCGCGCGGCGCGTCGGGCGTGGCCACGCGGGCGAGCAGCGCGACCGTCTGGTTGAGGAACAGGTCCTTCGAGGAGAACCGCACGCCCGACCGGCGGGCCTTGACCACGACCTGGATGCTCAGGATCGAGTCGCCGCCCAGTTCGAAGAAGTTGTCCTCCACGCCGATCCGGGCCGGGTCGACGCCGAGGACGTCGGCCCAGATGCCGACCAGCGCCGTCTCCGTCTCGTCGCGCGGGGCGACGTGGACGGTCCCGGTCGCCGCGCCGTCGGGCGCGGGCAGGGCGGCCCGGTCGACCTTCCCGTTGACCGTCAGCGGGATCCGGTCGAGCACCACGAAGAACGCGGGCACCTGGTAGGCGGGCAGCGACCGCTTGGCGAAGTCGCGCAGGTCCGCCGCGGACGGCTCGCCTCCGGGGGTCGGCACGACGTAGGCCACGAGCTGCGGCACGCCCGCCAAGTCGTCGCGCACCACGGCCGCCACGTGCGCCACCTCGGGGTGCGCGGTGAGCACGACCTCGATCTCGCCCAGCTCGATCCGGAACCCGCGCACCTTCACCTGGTCGTCGGACCGGCCGAGGTACTCGACCGACCCGTCCGGCAGCCACCGCCCGAGGTCGCCGGTGCGGTACATCCGCGTGCCCTCGGGGCCGAGCGGGTCGGCGACGAACCGCCCGGCGGTCAGGCCGGGCCGGTTCAGGTAGCCGCGGGCGAGCTGGACGCCCGCCAGGTACAGCTCGCCCGCCACCCCGACCGGCACCGGCCGCAGGTGCGCGTCGAGCAGGTAGGCGCGGGTGTTCCACAGCGGACGGCCGATCACCGGCCGGGCGTTGTCGGCCAGCCGGCAGCCGAGCGCGTCGACGGTGAACTCCGTCGGCCCGTAGTAGTTGTAGGCAGTGGTGGCGGTACTGGCGTGCAGGTCGCGCCACAGGGCCTCGCCGACCGCCTCGCCGCCGAGCATCAGCACACTGGGCGCGCGGCGGGCGGGGTCCAGCAGCCCGGCGGCCACCAGCTCGGTCGCGTACGTCGGGGTGAGGTCGAGGACGTCGATCTCCCGCCCGGCGATGTAGTCGACCAGCTCGTCCGGCTCCCGGCGCAGGTCCTCGCCGACCACGTGCAGCTCGTGGCCGTCGAGCAGCCACAGCAGGCCTTCCAGCGACGTGTCGAACGAGAACGCGGCGGTCACGGCCATCCGCATCCGGCCCTTCGCCTCGCACCGGACCAGTTCGGCGCGGTGGTCGAGGAACAGGTTCGTCAGCCCGCGGTGCTCCACGACGACGCCCTTCGGCGTGCCGGTGGAGCCCGACGTGTAGATCACGTACGCCGGGTTCTCCGCGCGAGCCCGGCCCGCCGGGTCGGTCGACGGGACGTCGCCGGAGTCCTCGCCGCCGGTCAGCACCAGCGCCGGGGCGGCGTCGGCGAGCATCAGCTCGACCCGGCGCGCGGGCAGCTCGGGGTCGATCGGCAGGTAGGCAGCGCCCGCCTTCCACACCGCGAGCACGGACACGACGAAGTCCGTGGTGCGCGGGCAGCGGATGCCCACCACGGCCTCCGGCCCCACGCCCTGGGCGACGAGGTGGTGCGCCAGCCGGTTCGCCCGCGCGTTCAGCTCGGCGAACGTCAGCGTGGCGTCCGGCCCGACCAGCGCCACCACGTCCGGGGTCGCGGCGACCTGCCGCTCGAACACGGTCGTGACGGACTCCCACTCCTCGGGGTGGTCGGTCGCGTTCCACTCCTCCACGACCTGGCGGCGCTCGACCGCGTTCAGCAGCGGCACGTCCACCAGCGGCCGGTCCGGCGCTTCGGCGACCGAGGTCAGCAGGTCCACCAGGTGGCCTGCCATCCGGTCCACGGTGGACTCGTCGAACAGCGCGGTGCTGTACCCGATGGCCAGCCCCAGCTCGCCGTCGCGGTCGAAGTAGTCGAACGTCAGGTCGTGGCTGACGTCGCCGCCCACGATCGGCTCCGGCTCGGCCCGCAGGCCCGCCAGGTCCGGCGCGCGGGACGGCGTGTTGTCCAGCACGACCATGACCTCGGCCAGCGGGTTGCGGCTGGGGTCGCGCTCGGGGCTGACCAGGTCCACGATCCGCTCGAACGGGATGTCGTCGTGGGTGAACGCGCCGAGCACCGTGTCCCGCACCCGTGCCAGCAGGCCGGTGAAGGGCAGCGCCTCGTCCACGTCGGACCGCAGCACGACCGTGTCGACGAAGAACCCGACCACGCCTTCCAGCTCGGTCCGCCCGCGCCCGGAGGACGCCGTGCCCACGGTGATGTCCCGCTGCCCGCAGTACCGGGCCAGCAGCAGCTTCGTCGCGGCCAGCAGCACCATGAACGGCGTCGCGCCCCGGTCGCGGGCCAGCGCCTTGAGCGCCTCCACGACGTCGACCGGCAGGTCGACGAACCGCACCGCGCCCGCCGACTCGCGGATCGCGGGTCGGGGCCGGTCGACCGGCAGCGCCAACGGGCTGACGCCCGCCAGCCGCTCGCTCCAGTAGCCGAGGTGCCGGTCCACGTCCGGGCCGGACAGCCGGTCCCGCTGCCAGGCCGCGTAGTCCGCGTACTGGATCGGCAGCGGGGCGAGGTCCACGGCCGTGCCGGTGAGGGCCGCCGAGTAGCAGGCGCCGAACTCGTCGCCGAGCACGCCCATGGACCAGCCGTCGGTGGCGATGTGGTGCATGACCAGCGCGAACACGTGCTCGCGCGGCCCGACCCTGACCAGCGTGGCGCGGAACAGCGGCCCGGTGCGCAGGTCGAACGTCTCCGACGCCAGCGCGCGCAACCGTTGTGCCACCTCGGTTTCCGAGGCGTCGATCAGGTCGACCTCGCGGACCTCGGGCTCGCCCGCGGGCCGGACCACCTGCACGCCGACGCCGTCGACGTCGGAGAACGTGGTCCGCAGCGCCTCGTGCCGTTCCACCAGCGCGCGCAGCGCGGAGCGCACCGCGGCCGGGTCCAGGTCGCCGTGCAGCCGGTAGCCGAGGACGGTGTTGTACTCGGTGCTGTCAGGCTCGAAGTCGTTGAGGAACCACAGCCGCTGCTGGGCGAACGACAGCGGCAGCGGCCCGGACCGGTCGACCGGGGTGATCGCCGCGTCGACGGCGTCCTCCGCGGACAGGGCGGCCGCGAACGACTCGATCGTCGGGGTGTCGAACAGCTGCCGGGGCGAGGGCGATCCGCCCAGCACGGCCCGGACCCGCGACACGATCCGGATGCTGCGGATCGAGTCGCCGCCGAGGTCGAAGAAGTCGTCCAGGACGCCGACCTCGTCGAGGCCGAGCACCTCGGCCCAGATCTCCGCGACCGCCGTCTCCACGCGGGTGCGGGGCGGCACGTGCTCGACGCCGCCGCCGAGCGTGCCGACGTCGTCGGGCTTCGGCAGCGCCCGGCGGTTCACCGTGCCGCTCGGGTTCAGCGGCAGCGCGTCCAGCCGCACGAAGGCGGTCGGCACCGCGTGCGCGGGCAGTCCGGCGGCCAGGTGCGCCTTGAGGTCCACCAGGTCGATATCGTCCACAGTGGACACCAGGTAGCCGACGAGCCGGACGTGGTCGCCGTCGCGGACCACGGCCGCCGCGGCGGCGTCGACCTGCGGGTGGCGGACCAGGACGGACTCGACCTGGCCGAGTTCGACGCGGAAGCCGCGCACCTTCACCTGGTCGTCGGCGCGGCCGACGAACTCCAGGTTCCCGTCCGTGCGCCAGCGCGCCACGTCGCCGGTCCGGTACACCCGGCCGCCCGGCCGGAACGGGTCGTCGGTGAACCGCCGCGCGGACAGCTCCGGCTGACCCCAGTACCCGCGGGCCACGCCGTCACCGCCGATCAGCACCTCACCGGCGACACCCACCGGGACGGGCCGGTCGTGCCGGTCCACCACGTGCACGGTGGTGTTCCACAACGGGATGCCGACCGGCACGAACGGCCGGTCGGTCGGGCTGTCGGCGGTCACCCGGAACGCGGTCGAGTCGACCGTGGTCTCGGTGGCGCCGTAGGCGTTCACGACCACCGTGTCCGGCCCGACGCCCGCCAGCACCTCCAGCGAGTCCGCCGCGGGCCAGCCCTCCGAGCCGACCATCAGCACCCGCAGGCCGGTCAGCCGCCGACCGCGCGCTCCCGCCTCCTGCACGAGCGCCTTCGCCAGTGCGGGCACGGTCACCATGACGTCCGCGCCGGTCTCGTCGAGCAGGTCGACCAGGACGCGGGGGTCGGCGACGTCGGCGGACGGCACGACCACCATCGAGCCGCCGAACAGCGCCGACAGCAGGAAGTCGGAGAAGAACAGGTCGACCGACAAGCTCGACACGGACAGCGTCCTGGGCCGCGCGCCGGTCAGCCCGTACCGCGCGTCCCACGACCGGACCATGTGGTGCACGCTGCCGTGCTCGACCATCACGCCCTTGGGCCGCCCGGTCGAGCCGGACGTGTAGACCACGTAGGCCAGGTCGTCCGTGGTGACGGCGGTGTCCGGCACGGTCTCCGGCAGGCCGGACAGGTCCACCTCGTCGACCAGCACGACGGTGGTGTCCGAAGTGGACACCAGTCCGGCGTGCCGCCGCTCCCCCAGCACCACGGCGGGCGCGGCGTCCTCCAGCATCACGGCCAGCAGCGCGGCCGGGTAGTCGGGAGCGAGCGGCACGAACGCGCCACCCGCCTTCAGCACGGCCAGCAGCGCCACGACCGCGTCGAGGCCGCGGTCCAGGCACACGCCGACCAGTCCGCCGGGCCGCACGCCGAGGCCGACCAGGTGGTGCGCCAACCGGTTGGCCCGCGCGTCCAGTTCCGCGAACGTGAGGGTGGCCGCCCCGCACACGACCGCGACCGCGTCGGGGGCGGCCGCCGCCTGGTCGGCGAAGAGGTCGTGCACGAGGCGGACCGGCGGGACGGGCACGACCGTGCCGCCCCAGCCACCGAGGAGCAGGTCGCGTTCCGGCCCGGTGAGCACGGGCAGGTCGGCGACCCGGACCTCGGGGTCCTCCGCGAGCGCGCCGAGCACCGTGACGAGGTGGCCGAGCATCCGCTCGGCGGTGGCCTCGTCGAACAGCGCGGGGTCGAACCCGATCGACAGGTGCAGCTCGGCCTCCGCCGCGGCGGTGATCGTGAGCGCGTAGTTGGTGCGCTCGTCACCGCTGTAGTCGCGGACGGTCAACCCGTGGCGGGTCGCGGCGTCCTCGTCGTACGGATAGTTCTCGAACACCACGATGCTGTCGAACAGCGCCGAGCCGCGCGGGAGTTCGCCGCACGCCTGGATCTCGGCGAGCGACAGGTACTCGTGGTGGCGGCACTCGACCTGCTCCTGCTGCACGCGCGCCAGCCAGGTCAGCGCCGACTCGTCGTCGGGCACGGCGATCCGGGCGGGCACGGTGTTGATGAACAACCCGACGATGGACTCAGCGCCGGGCAGGTCGGCGGGCCGACCGGACACCGTCGCGCCGAAGCACACGTCGTCGCGGCCGCCGTAGTGCTCCAGCAGCACCGCCCACGCGCCCTGCACGACGGTGTTCACCGTGATCCGCGCGTCCTTGGCCACGGCGTACAGCCGCGTCGCGAGCGCCTCCGGCAGGCTGCCGCGCACGTCCCGCGCGGTCTGGGACCGGTGCGCGCGCAGGGGTTCGCGGTCGAACGGCAGCGGGGTCGGCTCGGTGAACCCGGCCAGCACGCCGCGCCAGTGGGCCTCGGCCTCCGCGCGGTCGCGCTCGGCCAGCCACGCGACGTAGTCGCGGAACGGGCGGCGGGCCGCCGCGCCGGTGGTCTCGGCGTACTGCTCGAACACGTCGGACAGCACGTGCGCGAAGCTCCAGCCGTCGACCACGAGGTGGTGGGCCGACCAGAGGACCCGCACCTCGTCGTCGGTCAGCCGGGCGATGACCAGCCGGATCAGCGGCGGCCGGGCCAGGTCCAGCTCCCAGTCCTCCCGGCGCTCCCACCGCTCGGCCAGCACCTCGTCGCGCCGGTCGGCCGACAGGTGCCGCAGGTCGAGGTGCTCGATCGGCACGGGCGTGTCGCGGTGCACGACCTGGAGCGGTTCGGCGACGTCCTGCCACACCACGGCGGTCCGCAGCACCGGCGTGCGGTCCACGACCCGCTGCCACGCGTCCGCGAGGGCGATCGGGTCGGTCACGCCCGCCAGCACGGCGCTGAACCGCCCGGTGTACAGGTCGGTGGACTCGGCCAGCGTGTGGAACAGCATGCCGCTCTGCATCGGCGTGAGCGGGTAGACGTCCTCGACGTCCCGGCCGTCGCCGACGATCCGGTCCACTGTGGACTGGTCGAGCCGCGCGAGCGGGAAGTCCGACGGGGTCGCGCCGCCCGCGTCCGGCCGGGCGCAGTGCGCGACGACCTCCCGCAACGCCATCAGCACGGCCTCGGCGAGCATCCGCACGGTCCGGGCCTGGTGGACGTTCGCCGAGTAGGCCCAGCGGAACTCCAGCTCGTCGCCGTCGACGATCCCCGTCAGCTCGATCAGGTGCGCGCGGCGCTGCTGGGCGACGCGCTCGACGCCGCCGGGGTGCTCGCACCAGCCGAGGTACAGGTCGCCGGACGTGGAGGTGTCCATGCGGCCCAGGTAGTTGACGGAGATCTGCGGCCGGACCTCGGCGGGCGCGCGCTTGCCGAACCGGCGCAGCGCCCCGTAGCCGAGGCCACCGCCGGGGATCGCCCGGAGCTGCTCCTTCACCGACTTGAGCACACCGCCCCAGTCGGGGCCCTCCGGAACGGTCAGCGCCACCGGGAAGGCGGTGGTGAACCAGCCGACCGTGCGGCTCAGGTCGACGCCGGGCAGCACGTCCTCGCGGCCGTGGCCCTCCATCTCCACCAGCAGCGAGCGGCTGCCCGTCCAGTTGGCCAGCACCCGGCCCAGCGCGCCGAGCAGCACGTCGTTGACCTGCGTGCGGTACACCTCGGGCACGCGGCGCAGCAGGGCGGCGGTGGTGTCGGCGTCCAGCCGCACCGAGATGGTGCGCATGGACTCCACGGTGTTCACGCCGTCGCCGTCGACCGGCAGCGGCACGACGTCGGCCGGGAAGCTCCACCGCTCCAGCTCGTGGTCCAGCCCGCCGGACACCACGTGGTCGCGCAGCCGGTGGGACCACTCGCGGAACGACGTGGTCTTCGGGCCGAGGTCGACCGGCTCGCCCCGGCGGGCCTGCTGGTAGCCGGTGTCCAGGTCGGACAGCAGGACCCGCATGGAGACGCCGTCGACCACCAGGTGGTGCGCGACCAGGAACAGCCGCGCCGGGCGTCCCGGCCCGAAGGTGAACAGCAGCACCCACAGCAGCGGCCCGGAGGCCAGGTCGAACCCGGTCTGCGCGGCCGTGGTCGCCGCGCGGACCGCCGCCTCCTCGTCGTCGACCCCGGACAGGTCGATGCGGCGGAACACGTCGACGTCGTCGGGTTCGGCGTTGCGCTGCGCCCACTCGCCGTCGTGGCGCTCGAACCGCAGCCGCAGGGCGTCGTGGTGCGCGGGCAGGGCGGCGACGGCGGCCTTCAGCGCGTCGACGTCCAGGTCCTCGGTCAGCTCCAGGAACACCGACTGGCTGAACCGGTCGGCGCTGGGGGCCAGCTCCTCGAAGAACCACCGCTGGATCGGCGTCAGCGGCACGTCGCCGACGACCGGGCCCTGCTCGTGCACGGGCGCGGCGGCGTCGGCCGAGTCGGCCTCGGCGGCGAGTTCGGCGATGGTGTGCTTGAGCAGCGTCTGGCGCGCGGTCAGCCGCACGCCCGCCTCACGGGCCCGCGCCACGACCTGGAGCCCGAGGATGGAGTCCCCGCCCAGGTCGAAGAAGTTGTCGTCCACGCCCACGTCCGGCACGCCGAGCAGGCCGCTCCACACGTCGGCGAGCACCCGTTCGGTGTCGGTCCGCGGCGCGACGCGCCGGGTGCCGGTGTCGCGGGGGGCCCCCCCGGGGGGGGCGGGCCCCCCCCCCGCCCACACCGCGGCCCACCCCCCCCCCCCCCCCCGCGCCCCCCCCCACCA